>JAGLBU010000240.1 GCA_023146575.1 Methylococcales bacterium | reverse complement strand
CAACAAGGACTTCACAATTTTTCCAGGCCGCATCAAAAGCTTTTGCTACGCCAGCTAAAGAAACGGTTAGATCTCCTATGTTTGACTTTATTTGTAATAACGTTCCTTTCTTTAAGCTCGCTAATCCATTTTTAGATAATTTAAACCCAGAATAGGTGACACCTTCAATAGTCTTACTTGCTGGGTTTATTTGATTAAAAGCCTGACCATCAATGAAGAGCTTCATAGTATTAATTGATGCGCTACCGACAATCCCAAATAATGCTTTATGGCAAGAAAACTCAGTAGGATAGACAATAGCAATACTAATTCCATTTTTAAAATGTGTTGATGCAACAACCCCTTTTGATGACCATGATGAACCTTTTGCATAACTGAGGTTTAAAGTCATCATTCCAATAAATAAACATGAAAGATAGAGTTTATTTTTAGTCATGATTTTTCCTTATTTAAGAAGTGAATATAAAGTAATCTCTATATTACGCGAATTCAAGTAATAAATCTCTGTGTATGATAAATTTAATGGTCATTAATTGTTTCAATAATACTATGCTTTCGGAGTAATAATTTATCAAAAACATCAATGGCGCGAGGTTTCATGTTTTTTTAAGGGTCGTAATCAAGGTAATGTCATCTAGCACTAATAAATCAGTCAGTTTTTGCAAGATATAACCTTTATCAGCAAAAACTTTTCCTATAAAACTCTTCATTAAAGTGGGCATAGGCTTTCTATCGTCAACATTACCACGAGTTACTTGAAAAGAAAGGATTTCACCACAATCATCAACAAGTAAATGTAGTTTAAAACCGTAAAACCAACCTGTGGATGATTTGCTTTTCCCAGCTTCATTTACAAACGTTTTATGGCGAGGAATCCGCAGGTTTTTACAAACACGCAAAGGGGTTGAGTCCATAAAAGCAATCCCATTTCCTTTGCAACAACGACTTTGTATAAAACAACTTAGAGGGGTTAAAATTTCAGGCTACCTTTTTGAAAAATAGTAAGGATGAGAAGCTTTACATTTTTTCAGATTTAAAGGAAGTTGCCTACTTTTTCTTATCTCGAACTCAGGTTAGCTAATTCTTGCTGGTTATACCCGACTTGACACCTACTGATGCCTCTATTTTGGCTCGAATTTGAGGGGTTGTACGGTTATACCTCTGCTGGGTAATTATTTAACATCTCATGGAGAATATCTCTTGCTCTGTAGAAAGCATAACTCCTTTGAGGAATATATCCATGATTACATGGTATCTGATACTTACCGTATGAATATCAAAGTGGTGTAGACCCAAAGAGTGAATAAAAAACAGACTTTTTTCCCAATCTACGGCATTATACCCCCTCGCCTTTATCAACCATATATTGAGGACTATCATGCAATCAAACCCTATCGCAACGCTACAATCTTTATGGCGTTATCCTGTAAAATCCATGCAAGGCGAATCCCTTGGTGCTTCTTTAATTACCGCCTCAGGGCTTGAAGGTGATCGTGCGTTTGCCTTATTAGATGAGGAAACAGGTCATATTGCCAGCGCGAAAAATCCCAAAAAATGGCCGAATATGTTTTTCTTTCACGCCCATTATGAAGATTTAGAAGCAGGGCAATTTACTATTACCTTACCTGATGGTTCTAAAGTCAATAGCAGCGATGAAAAGATCAATACAGTGTTAACCAATTTTATTGGTCGTAAAGTCCGCTTGATTTCAGAAGTACCACAAGCGCCACAGTTAGAAGAGTATTGGCCTGATATTCCTGAATTGGATAATAAAGATATTGTCACCGATGAAGATATGCCAAAAGGAACGTTTTTTGATTTGGCAAACTTGCACATTATCACTACGGCAACACTTAAAGAGTTAAAACGTTTATACCCAGAAGGCGATTTTTCATTACAACGTTTTCGCCCAAACCTTGTGTTAGATACAGATGAAACAGGCTTTGTTGAAAGCGCGTGGATTGGTAAAACTATTGCGATTGGTGCCGATTTAAAATTAAAAATTACCGATCATTGTCCACGTTGTGTGATGACAACGTTGCCACAAGGCGATTTACCGCAAGATCATAAAATCTTACGAACCGCCGCGCAACACAATGAAGCCCATGTTGGGGTTTATGCAGAAATTATTCAACAAGGCACGGTAAAATACGGTGATAAAATCACCTTGTTAGATTAATCAAAAGCCGATTAAACATTGGCTCGTAAAGCTTAGTGATGCCCTGAATGTTTTGTTGAGGGCATTAACGCTGGAAATTTCGTTTGAGCATATTCGCTATGACATTGCACACAGGTTTCGGTCAATTTATAAAAATAAAAATTAATTAATTCTGGTTTATTTTCCTCAGTAACATGCGCTAACATGCCTGCAAATCCATGAAATTTTTGATCTAACTGAATAAACGCAGGCGATAAACTTGTATGTAACGTATGCATTTGTTTCTTGGTTAATTTTTGTTTCATGATATAGCTATCCTGCATTTTTTTCGCAATCCCCACTATTTTTTTTCTATCACCACTGATGATAGCAGGGATTAACGCTTGCATTCCTTGTTGCAACTGTTGCATTTCCTGACGCAATAACGATTTAATCTCACTGGGTAATTGTAAATTGACAGGTTCTTTTTCAGGTATTTTGGATTTCGCTTGACTATTGACCGAAAAAAACGAGCAAAGGGCGATGATTGATAATGTTAGGTAAAAACGTTTCACTTATTTGTTTTATATGAGTTATTAAAATTAGTACATTACCATGTTTTGCTTTATTTAATGTGAATACGAACGTGATATGATGGAAT
>JAGLBU010000024.1 GCA_023146575.1 Methylococcales bacterium | reverse complement strand
CAAATCCTGCCCCCGCTACCAAATTCTAGAAACCCCATTTATGGGGTTTTTTATTTTCTAAAGGTTGGGGATAATCTACCTAATTGATAATGAGAAACCATTATTGGAAGAGTCTTTGGACTCTTTTTTTTTGTGTAAAATAAAGTGAGATGTGTTATGAGAAAAGCTCCTGAACACTTGATTAGCCTGATAGAGCCTATTGTTGAAGGTCTAGGATATGAGTGCGTGGGGATTGATTATAACCCGCATCAACACAATGCTTTGTTAAGAATTTATATTGATAGTGAAAACGGTATTTTAGTCGAAGATTGCACAAAAGTGAGCCACCAAATTAGTGGGGCGATGGATGTGGAAGACCCTATAAATTCAAATTACCAGTTGGAAATTTCATCACCTGGTGAAGATAGACTATTTTTTAAAATAGAGCAATTTGAGCGTTTTGTGGGCAGTACCGTCGACATTAATTTGTTTAGCCCAATTGAAAATCGTCGAAAAATCAGAGGATTAATTCAAAAAATTGAAGGGGATAACCTTTTTCTTCAGAATCAAAAACAGCAGTTTGAGATTCCATTTACAGCGATGAGTAAAGCAAGGCTCGTGCCTGAGTGTTTACTCAAAAAAGGAGGGCGTAATGTCAAATAAAGAAATTTTATTGGTGGTCGATGTTTTTTCAAATGAAAGAGACATTGATAAAGGAATTATTTTTCAAGCCATTGAATCCGCGTTGGAAGTTTCGGTTATTAAACGCCATGCGTTTCCTATAAAAGCACGCGTTATCATTGACCGAACGACAGGTGATTATGAAACCTTTCGACGTTGGGAAGTCGTTGATGTCAATCCTGAAATTGATGGTGATGTTGCCTTTCCAAGTTGGCAAATACTGCTCGAAGCGGCTCAGATTGAAAGTCCAGAGATTGAAATAGGTGATTTTGTTGAAGACATTACTGAGTCTGCTGAATTTTGTCGTATTGCCGCCCAAACGGCAAAACAAGTTATCATCCAAAAGGTACGCGAGGCTGAGCGCCAAAAAATTGTTGAAATTTACCAAGATCGAGTGGGTGAATTAATTGCAGGGGTTGTGAAACGTATTGAAAAAGGTAACATATACCTTGATTTAGGTGGACATGTTGAAGCTTTTATTGCTAAAGAAGATATGATTCCTCGTGAATCGGTACGTTCAGGCGATAGAATTCGAGGCTATTTAAAGGAAGTGCGTTCAGAACAACGAGGACCTCAGTTATTTATCAGTCGAACCGCGCCTGAACTTTTAATTGCGTTATTTCATCTGGAAGTTCCAGAAGTTGGAGAAGGTTTAATTGAAGTCTTAGCGGCGGCAAGAGATCCAGGTTCTCGTGCAAAAATTGCGGTTAAAAGTCATGATCCTCGGTTAGATCCTGTCGGTGCGTGTGTTGGAATGAGAGGTTCACGAGTCCAAGCGGTTACCAATGAATTAGCTGGGGAACGTGTTGATATCATTTTATGGAATGGAAATGACGCTCAGTTTGTAATTAATGCGATGTCGCCTGCTGAAATTCAGTCAATTGTTGTTGATGAAGACAAGCATAGTATGGATGTGGCGGTAGCAACCGAAAGTTTATCTCAGGCGATTGGGCGCGGGGGGCAAAATGTTCGCCTGGCAACTGAATTAACAGGTTGGGAATTAAATGTTTTAGATGCTACAGAAGCAGAAGAAAATGCAGGTGTTGAGATTGAAAAAACTCGTCAAATGTTTATGGAACAATTAGATGTTGATGACGATATTGCCACGGTTTTAGCGGAAGTTGGTTTTAATACCGTGGAAGAAATTGCGTATGTTCCGACGAATGATATGCTGGAGGTTGACGGCTTTGATTTAGATTTAGTGGAAGTATTAAAAGAGCGAGCGAAAAATGCTTTATTAATTAATGCGATTACTTCGGAAGAAAAAATTGAAACCGCTGAGCCTTCTGAGGATTTATTAAATATGGAAGGTATGGATGAAAAGCTTGCTTTTGAAATGGCGAGTGAAGGAATTGTGACGATGGAAGATTTAGCAGACCAAGCAGTTGATGATTTGATGAGTTTTACAGAAATGGATGAGTCACGAGCAGGAAAACTGATAATGAAAGCGCGTGAACCTTGGTTTGCGATGGAACAGGGCGAATAGAGAGGGGGGCGAAATGAGTAATCAAACAGTACAAGAATTAGCAGAGGTGGTTAAAATTCCTCTGGAGCGTTTATTAATACAACTTAAAGAAGCAGGGTTAAAGGTAAGTGGCGCAAATGACCTTGTTAATGAAGATGAAAAAAATCAATTACTGACGCATTTACGCAAATTGCATGGTAAAAATGGTGAGTCCGCGAATGGGGAATCGCCGAAGCGTCTTACCTTAAAAAGTCGAAAAACGAGCCAATTAAAACAAACGTCGGTGCCTGGTAAATCCACAAAATCCATTGCTATCGAAGTTCGTAAGAAAAAAACTTATATAAAACGTACGGATACGGCAACACCTGATAAGGATAAAACGACTGTAGATACGGTTACAACGGCCTCAAAACTTGTCGAAGTAGCCCCTAGCGTTGCTAAAAAAGAAACGGTAAAGCCTGCTGAAGTGAAAACCTCTGTTGTGGAGAAAGTTGAAAAGAAACCAGCCGTTGAAGAAAAAGCGCCTGAATTAACCGCTGAAGAACAACAAGCTGTGCTTGAAAAGCAAAAACAACGTGAAAAAGAGCGTTTGGACTTTGAGCGCCAGCAACGTTTAGAGGCATCTGTTGAACGTAATGCTGAAAAGGTTCGAAAAATAGCGGCAGCTAAACTGCAAGCAGCAACAACCACAAAGAAAAAACCTGTTTATCGTAATAACAACAAACCTGCGGAACAAAAACGTAACGATCGTGGTGCCAATAAACCTGCTGGTGGGGATAAAGGACGTAAAACCCGTGGACGTAAAGGTAAAAAAGGTCGCATGGCGCCTACTTTTGCAGTGGATACAAAGCATCAGTTTGAAATGCCAGTTGCACCAACGGTCAAAGATATTACCATTCCTGAAACGATCATTGTGTCGGAATTAGCACAAAAAATGAGTGTTAAGGCCGCAGAAGTCATCAAACATTTGATGAAGCTAGGGTTAATGGCGACCATTAATCAGAGCATTGACCAAGATACAGCGGTTATTTTGGTTGAGGAAATGGGACATAAACCCATTATGCAAAGTGATGATGATCTTGAGCAAGAAATGTTGTCTCAAGTGGTAGAAGTGGATGATAGAGAGACAGTATCAAGAGCGCCGATTGT
>JAGLBU010000239.1 GCA_023146575.1 Methylococcales bacterium | reverse complement strand
CAAGCGATTATGCAAGCGGCGGATGCTTGCGACAGCCCTGTGATTATGCAAGGGTCGGCGGGTGCGAATAAATATGCGGGTGAGATTTTTTTACGTCATTTAGTGTTAGCCGCCGTTGAGCAATATCCGCATATTCCTGTCGTCATGCACCGCGATCATGCGCCGACCACAGATATTTGTGCGCAGGCGATTCAATCAGGGTTTAGTTCGGTGATGATGGATGGCTCGTTATTAGAAGATTGGAAAACCCCTTCCTCATTTGAATATAACGTTAAAGTGACTCGTTTTGTGGCAAAAATCGCACATGCTTGTGGCGTGTCAGTTGAAGGGGAAATTGGCTGTTTAGGGGCTTTAGACGATGAAAATCCAAAAGATCATGGTAAATTATTAACCGACCCTGATGAGGCAGTGGAATTTGTCAACCAAACACAGGTTGATGCTTTGGCAGTCGCGATTGGCACCAGTCATGGCGCGTATAAATTTAGCAAACCACCGACAGGGGAAGTGCTGGTCATTAACCTTTTAAAAA
The DNA here is from genome assembly GCA_023146575.1 of Methylococcales bacterium. Lineage (GTDB taxonomy): Bacteria > Pseudomonadota > Gammaproteobacteria > Methylococcales > Methylomonadaceae > WTBX01. The sequence goes on along the minus strand of JAGLBU010000239.1, from coordinate 15,647 downwards.
CCTTACAACAGCGATTACCCAATACGCATTTTGTCATGCACGGTTCAAGTTCTGTTCCGCAAGATTGGTTAAAAGTCATTAATGAGAACGGCGGAAATATTGCCCAAACCTATGGTGTTCCTGTTGCTGAAATTGTTGAAGGGATTAAATACGGCGTGCGAAAGGTTAATATTGATACCGATTTGCGTTTAGCGTCTACGGGTGCGATTCGCCAATATATTACTCAACCAGAAAATGCCGCTGATTTTGATGCCCGTAAAATTTATAACGCCGCACGAGAGGCAATGCAAATGCTTTGCCAATCACGTTATGAAGCCTTTGGCAGTGCAGGACACGCCAGAAAAATTAGGGTTGTATCACTGGCGAAGATGATCGAGCATTATAAAATATAATCTAACACCGATTTTAACGAATGATCACTGATATAAAAATCGGCTTGTTTTTCGACTAATTCACGTCTAGCAACCCCGCCAAAACCAATTACTTTAACACCGACTTGTTGCGCTTCTAAATCGGTTTTACCGTCGCCAATTAAAATCATTTTTTGAGTATCTAAGCTTATTTTTTGGCAAATGTCGGCCTTTCCACCCGTACGAGCAAGCGGTGAATCTTGATTGTAATTGTGGTATTCCCCATCAGTATCAAAAAAAACATCCACCGCATGAACATTTTCTTCAGGGATTTTTAAAACCTTAGCTAAGGGCAAAATAGCTTGTCGCAAACCGCCACTAATAATATGAATTTGTTTTTGATGCGTTTGTAGGGCTTCAAAAACTTCTTTTACCCCGTCAACCATTTCTGAAATGTATAAATCTGCCACAGCGGTAATAGCAGCTTTATTGGGGCGAATAAGGTCTAAACGTTTTTGATAAACCGCTTCGAGTGCCATCTCACCATTCATAGCGGCATTGGTTAATTTTGCCATTTCTTCGCCTAAACCAACCGCATTTGCACATTCATCAATACCTTCTATACGGCTTAAGGTGCTGTCACAATCAAAGCAAATGATGTCAAAATTTTTTAAGGTTTTCATGAGGTGATTATTTTTTGTTTTCATTTTGTAATAGGCGAATAAATTCATCATTTGGAACGGGTTTACTGTAGTAATAGCCTTGCACATAATCACAGCCTTTTTTCGCTAAAAAGTCCAATTGACCTTTAGTTTCAATCCCCTCTGCGACAATTTCTAAATCTAGTGAGCGTGCTAAAGTGATGATAACATCCACAATCGCGGCATCTTTTTTATCATCAGGCAACCCCATGACAAATGAGCGATCTATTTTTAAGGTATCAACAGGTAAATGCTTGAGATAGGATAAAGAGGAATAGCCTGTTCCAAAGTCATCAATAGATAATTTGATCCCTAATGTATGTAACTGTTGTAAGGTTTTTGTTGCTCCCTCCACATCACTCATTAATAAACTTTCGGTAATTTCCAGTTCTAAAAAATCGTTATTTTTGGTGAATTGTTCTAAAATCGCTTTAATTTTGGAGAATAGGTTTTTATCGGTAAATTGTTTCAGCGATAAATTAAGGGATAAAGAAAGATCATCAAACCCCATTTTTTGCCATGAGGTATATTGCTTGCATAAGGCTTTTAGCGCCCATTCGCCTACAGGAATAATCAAGCCTGTCTCTTCTAAAATAGAAATAAACTCTAAGGGGGGAATCAATTCGCCATCTGGGTGTTGCCAGCGAATTAAAGCTTCAGCACCTGCAATTTTACCCGTTTTAGCGGACACTTTAGGTTGATAATAAAGTATGAATTCTTCGGATTCTAACGCTTGTCGTAAATGGTTTTCTAAAATCAATCGGTGCTTAATTTTATCGGTCATTTCCAACGAATAAAATTGATAGCTATTGCCGCCTGCGGTTTTTGCACGGTGCATAGCCGTTTGAGCATCTTTTAATAGATCATTACTATCATGACTTTCAAACGAATAAAGGGTAATACCAATGCTAAGCGAGGTAACAATCTTTTGATCTTGTATTAAAAAAGGGGCGCTAAAATCATCAATAATTTTTTGGGCTAACAATGCGGCAGTACTTTCATTTGAGGTGTTTAATTTAATCAGAGCAAATTCATCACCGTTTAAACGCGCAATATATTCATCTGAATTAGGATAGTGTTCTAAACGTTTTGCCACCGCACATAACAACTCATTACCCGCCTCATGCCCCATACTTTCATTAATGAGTTTAAAACGGTCAAGCCCTATGCAATACAGGGCACAACTTTGATTATTTTTTTTGGCAATACTAAGAAGCTGATTGGTTTGGCGATTAAATAAGCTTCGGTTGGGTAAATTAGTTAAAAAATCATAATTAACTAATTCTACAATTTTTTGTTCGGCTTCTTTTAAGGCGGTAATATCTTGCGTGGTGCCTACCATTCTGACCGCAAGGCCATTATCAAATAATACTTCGCCACGGCCATGCAAAATGCCTATTTTTCCATCGGCTTGGATAATTCGATGTTGTGTATCATAGCGTGTGGTCACCATCGCATTGTTCATGGAATCTGTCACCATTTCTAAATCGTCGGGATGAATAACCTTCATAAATTCATCCTGATTCGCTTTTATAGAACCAGGTTCTTTGCCTAAAATACGATAAATTTCATCCGACCAAAAAAGTTCATTACTTATTAGGTCAAGATCCCAGCTACCAAGATGTGAAATTCTTTGTGCATTGGCTAAGTTGGTTTCACTTTGGCGAAGTTTAGCCTCCATTTTGGTGTATTCGGTGGTATTAATAAAGATACCTTGATAACCCTCAAATATCTCATTATTAAAAATAGGGTCAGCGCTGACTTTAAAGTTAATTTTTTTATTTTCTTTATGATAAAACGTAACCGGATAATTAAGAAAGCTTTTTTGACGCTGAAGCAAGGTACCAAAAGCCTCACGTTCCCGTTCAATAATAAAATCAATTAGATGTCGCGATTTAACATCAGCAAGATTGTGACCCGATAATTGGGCAATATTTGAGGTAATTTCAATCAAGTAACCTTCTTTGTCTAATCGCCATAGGCAATGACCCGAAGCCGTTAGCGCGTGTTGAAAATACCGCTTAGTATCCGACTCGGATAGATAATTATTATAATTTTTAGCGGTCATAAGTTTAAATATAAGTTGAAAATTATAGCCTTTTATGGACAAACACGTTTGTTTAGAGGGCTTAGGTTTATATTATAGCTATATATTTTCTAATATCTTCATCAAGTAAATTAATTCATTTTTTGTTATCACTTTTAGCAAGAAAATCATGATTTTCTGGTGCTTTTATGCTGAGGTGGCTTACTCGGAACTCACAGGAAGTCGAAAATAAAACTGGCTTCCTTGTCCTTCTGTAGAATCAAACCCAATGCTTCCTCCCATCAATTCAATAAAGCGCCGAGTAACATAAAGACTAATACCAAGCCCATCTACAAAATCTTTTTGCCGATCAACAAAGGGTTCAAAAATGCTCTGAGCAAGCGTAGGTTTAATACCCGTTCCTTGGTCTGTTATCGAAAAAAACAGCTCTGAACCGTCTTGATAACACTGAATCTTAATCTCCCCCTCTTTATGACTGTATTTAATCGCATTACTAATCAATGAGGTGAATATATCAAAAAGACACTGAGCATTCCCTAACAGCGTAACTTCTTCAGCTTGAATGGTTGTTGTTAAATTTATATTTTTTTCTTTACAATTATCGGAAAAACTTTCAATAGAATCATCTAATACTTTATGAAAGGTTATCTGACTTAAATTGAGATGATAATCATTATCTTCTATTTTAATCAATTCAAAAATCCGATTCAATAGCTTTAATAATCGGTTTGAGGCATTGATAATTTCTTGTTGATAATTTTTTTGATCCTTCGTTAAAGAACCAAAATCCAATAATTGTGAAAACCCCATAATAGCATTTAACGGTGTCCGCAATTCATGATTCATCAGTGATAAAAAATTCGTTTTTATTTCAGCCGCTACCATCGCTTTATCTCGTTCAGCCTTATATAAATAAGTACGAGCGATAATTTTTTCTTCTAAGTTATTTATAAACTCCCGTGCATTTTCAGCCAGTTCTTTAACTTCAATCGTACCAGTATCATTCGTATAGTGAAATTGCTGATGATCTTCTCGAGCTAAATTAACCGCATTATTCAGATTTTGCATCGGTCTTACTAAATAAATCGACAGAAAAAGCCATTGTAAAATCATTAAAATAATAAACACAATACCTGAAAAAATAGATTGTAAAATCACTTGTTGACGTTGTTTTTCCGCTTGTTCAGCATTAAGTTTTGCTTGGGTACTAACCGCTATTTTAATTTCAGATAATGTTTCAATAATGCGTAAAGACTCATGATCAAACTGTATCATAGCTTTGTTTGACACCTTCTCTCCGTCCAAAATAGATTGTAAAATTTTGATAGAAGGCTGCATTTGCAGGCTAATATTTTTCAGATTTTGTTTCACTGCTTCTAATAAAACTTTTTCTTGAATTTGGCTGATAATATCAACAAAGGTATTAGCTTGACGTTGAGTGCCTCGGGTTAGATAGGTTTGATTATTACCTAAGACTAAATCCATCATAATCAACCATTCCCGATAGGTTTCTTTCATTCTTAAAATATCTTTTAAAATAACCACATCTTGGTTGAGCTGTTGTTGGTCTTTCTCTAGTGTTTGAAAGCCTAAAAATAAAACAATTGCCAATAAAATACCCGCACAAGCGCTCAGTAAGGTATGTAATCCAATAAGATGGCTTATTTTTTTGCCTTTCATTAACGATTATTAGGATGGCTTTTGTAAGTAATTTTTTAATTCCTTTGCCCACGATATTTTAGTCACTTGAACCGTTTTAATTGCCGAACGAATAACCGTTTCTGCCAGTTCTTTTGCCGCTTTATTATTTTCAATGGCTTGAGGATAGGCCGTTGTTTTATCCTTTAATAAGGTTAACAATTCATCGCTGGATTTTCCTTTTAAAAATTGGCGAAACGTGGGGGATGAAATTAATTGACAAGCGGGTTCGCGGCAACGTTGAAACATAAAATTCACAACATTCATTTTAAAATCAAACGCCCAGACTACTTCAACAAGCCCCCATAAACCCACTTCTGACCGTGCATGAATAAGCCCCAGTGGTTTTTTATCTTTAAATGCGACATATAAGGTATGTTGACCTAATTCATCTTTATGCACCGTAAAAGGTACATTTTTTTTAACTTGTTTCTGAACAGATTCATCAATTTTATGGGTAATGGAGCGATAATTCTCAGCCTCTGGAAAAAGCTTATAAATATTAGCAACAGGATCGCGTAACGCACAAAAAGCCACACTACTCGCAGGGGTCATCCAAACCGATAATAATATAAACAAAAGTGCCTTTAATTTTAATAGCTGTCTCATTTTTGGAACCCTCTTAAAAACGATATCGAAGTTGCACTGCCAGTACGCTAGCTCGTTTAGCGCCGTCAAACACTTCAAAATCATGTGTCCACTGACCGCTTAACACCCAAAAACGATTTGGTGTATAACGCGTGCCTACGCTTATTTGGCGAATTGAATCCCATGACTGACCTTTAATGTGGCGTGAACTGTCTTTAAGTTGCACATAACCAAGAAATTTTTCAGTGTTGTCTTGCAGGTCAAATTCAAGCAGTGAATGTATTTTTTCAATATTATCATCTTTCCCTAATGAGACCTCTGCTAAAATGCTAAAAAATGTGAACTGAGTACCAGCATCTAACCCAATTCTAGTACGGTTTATATACCCTGATTTAGACTTTATGCGCCCATGAAAAGCTGACAAGCCTAAAAAAGAGTGATAATCACCCATTAATTCAACACGCCCTGAGCCTATAAAAGTATCGTGTCCACTTTTCCAGTCAACCCCATGACCTCGACTGATGGCAACTTCATAACCGCCCCATGCAAATTTTCCATTTAAAGCCACGCCCCAATCTAATTTATTTCCAAGATCACGACCATTACTGTATTGTCGTAACGTACCATTGGTATCAAGGTTATGCTCTAAACCAAACGGGATTTCAAAATGCCCTGCACGGACATTCAATTGCCCTTGATCTAAAACGACAACATTAAAATTACAAATGCGACAAATAAATTTTACATCCGAGGCATTTTTAAAAAAACTGGGATAACGCTCAGCATTATTAAGTTTGGTAAAATAACCTTGCAAGATCAATGTGCCAATATTCCCACCGTCATCGGTGGTAAAAACTTTATGCAGATCAAGCCCTATCGCTTCGGAATGCGATAAATGCCCTGTTTCTGCGTTATAAATACCTTTGATACTTAAATCAACTGCCCAGCGTAAATTTTCAACATCCTCAAGCCATGTTTTTTTTTCTTCAGCAAAAATAATGCTAACGTTACAGCACATCAATAAAATTAATAAGGCTTTAGAGCGGAAATGTAAAATCATAAAAAGTATCTTTAAAAAGGAATTTATTAAAACGCAGTAGTCGTGTTTTGATTTAAGTTTCAGGGTATAATCACAAATTTTATCTGCTAGAGTGCCTGTTTTAACAGGAGAAATAATTTAATTTTGAATAAGAGAGTTCATCTCAACTGTGAAAAAATGACCCAAAAACTTTATATCCAAACCAATGGCTGCCAGATGAATGAGTATGATTCCGATAAGATGCGGGATATATTACTCGACTCACATGCTATGGAAATAACCCTAGCACCTGAAAATGCCGATGTATTATTATTAAACACCTGTTCTATACGCGAAAAAGCACAGGAAAAAGTTTTTTCGGCAATTGGACGTTGGCGAAAATTAAAACAAAAAAACCCAAAAATAATTATAGGCGTTGGTGGCTGTGTTGCAAGTCAAGAAGGCGCGGCTATTCAAAAACGTGCCCCGTATGTCGATATTGTATTTGGCCCTCAAACCTTACACCGATTACCCGCATTACTTGATCAAGCACGCACCACCCATAAAAAAGTGGTGGATATTTCATTTCCTGAAATTGAAAAATTTGATGCCTTACCTGAACCGCGTGCAGAAGGGGTGAAAGCCTTTGTTTCGGTGATGGAAGGCTGTAGTAAATATTGTACCTACTGTGTGGTTCCCTATACTCGAGGGGAAGAAATTAGCCGTCCGCTAAACGATGTGGTCGATGAAATTATCGCTTTAGCAAAACAAGGCGTTCGAGAAATCAATTTATTAGGGCAAAATGTTAACGCATATTGTGGTGAAATGGAAGACGGGGCGCTTGCTAGTTTTGCTTTATTACTGCATTGTGTTGCCAGTATTGGGGGAATTGACCGATTAAGATTTACCACCTCGCACCCTTTAGAGTTTACCGATGATTTAATTGAAGCCTTTGCCGAAATCCCCGAATTAGTCAATCATTTACATCTTCCCGTTCAAAGTGGCAGTAATGATGTGTTAGCCCGTATGAAACGAGATTATAGTCGTGAAGATTACCTCGTTAAATTAGAAAAACTTAAAGTAATACGGCCTAACATTAGTTTATCATCGGATTTTATCGTAGGTTTTCCTGATGAAAGCGATGAAGAATTTGAAGAAACCATGAGCTTAATTGAAGCGGTGGAATTTGATTTTTCATACAGTTTCATCTACAGCCCTCGCCCTGGAACGCCTGCCGCAGAATTTAACGATAATATTTCAATGGAAATTAAAAAACAGCGTTTAAGTCGATTAAAAATGCGCCTCAATGAAATGACGCAAAATTTTTCAAATGCAATGATTGGAAGCACGCAAACGATTTTGGTCGAAGGCGAATCTAAAAAGAATGCTCTGCAAATGACAGGTCGAACTGAAAATAATCGAGTGGTTAATTTTACAGGACACCCGCGCTTAAAAGGGCAATTTGTCGATATTTTAATTACCGAAGCGCTCCCAAATTCGTTACGCGGACGCATGGTCGAAACTTCCTTAAACACCATTAAGTAGGCAATTTAAAAACTGTGGAAAAATCCTCTGTTTCAAATTCTTTTCGATTAGAACCGTTAGATAATAATCGATTGGTAAATTTATGTGGTGAAGTTGATCGACATATTCGCCAAATTGAACAACGCTTAAACGTGGAAATCGCAAATCATAGCAATCATTTTAAAATAACGGGAAAAAAGTGTTCGGTAACCACCGCAACAGAAGTGATTAAAAACCTATTCTCAGCGACCAACGAAGAACAAATCACCCCTGAAAAAATTCATCTTATTATGCAAGACGCTAATTTAGAACTACTTAATATTGCCCCTGAAAAAACATCCGATAACGAGGTGGCAATTAAAACCAAACGCGGTTTAATAAAAGGTCGTGGTGAAAATCAACAACACTATTTGAAAAAAATCCAAAACCACGATATAAATTTTGGTATAGGACCTGCGGGAACGGGTAAAACGTATTTGGCAGTCGCGTGTGCGGTGGAAGCGTTGCAAACTGAAAAAGTAAGACGTATTATTTTAGTCCGACCTGCGGTAGAAGCAGGCGAAAAGCTAGGTTTTTTACCAGGAGACATGGCACAAAAAATTGACCCCTATTTACGCCCTTTGTACGATGCCTTATATGAAATGTTAGGCTTTGAACGAGTGGATAAGATGATTGAACGAAAAATTATTGAAGTCGCACCCCTTGCCTTTATGCGTGGGCGAACGCTAAATGATTCGTTTATTATTTTAGATGAAGCTCAAAATACCACCACCGAACAGGTCAAAATGTTTTTAACCCGCGTAGGATTTGGTTCAACGGCGGTGATTACAGGCGATATTACGCAAATAGATTTACCGAACGATAAAATGTCAGGTTTAAAACACGTTTTAAAAATATTAAATAACGTGGAAGGTATCAGTTTTACGCACTTTAGTGTGCAAGATGTGGTTAGGCATCCGTTGGTGCAGCGTATTGTTGCCGCTTATGAAGCCTACGAACAAAAACACTAAGCTATCTTAATGAATCAAATTGATCTTCAAATTGCTTCAAGCTCCAACCGCCTTCCAACTATCGCTCAATTCCAAACATGGGTAGATACTGTTTTAAATACCGCAGAATCTAATATCGAAGTATTAATTCGATTAGTCGATGAAAAAGAAAGCGCGATTTTGAATGAACGTTATCGTCAAAAACAAGGCGCAACCAATATCTTAAGTTTTCCTTTTGAAGCCCCCGATGTAGTCGAATCAACCTTATTAGGGGATTTAATTATCTGTGTTCCTGTCATTGAAGCGCAAGCAATAGCACAACATAAATCATTGTTGGATCATTGGGCGCATATTGTTATTCATGGACTTTTACATTTATGTGGTTATGACCATATAGAAGCATCGGCAGCCGAAGAAATGGAAGCCAAAGAAATTAGATTTCTTAAAACACTTTTGATTGATAATCCTTACGAAGAAAAAAAATTCCATGAATGATAAAATTCCTCCCAAAAAACCTTCCTCACAACGTAGCTGGTTGGGGAAAATTGGATTGCTTTTAGGGGGGGAGATCCAAGATCGACATGAATTAGTCACCCTATTAAAAGAGGCGCGTGAGAAACGATTACTGGATGCCGATGGTTTATCAATGATGCAAGGGGTATTACATGTGGCTGAAATGCGTGTACGAGATATTATGATTCCACGCACACAAATGGTGGTATTACCGAAAGCCGCCGATTTAAAAGAGACTTATCAAAAAGTTATTGCCTCATCCCATTCCCGTTTTCCTGTGATTGAAGACGATCGCAGTGAAGTCATTGGGATTTTAATCGCCAAAGATTTATTAGCACATATCTTAGAAGACAAAGCGATAACCGTTGAAGACATTATGCGCCCTGCTAATATTGTCCCCGAAAGTAAACGCCTTAATGTATTGTTACGAGAATTTAGAACTGAACGTAATCATATGGCAATTGTGGTGGATGAATATGGAACTGCGGCAGGTTTAGTAACTATTGAAGATGTATTGGAGCAAATTGTTGGTGACATTGAGGATGAACACGATCAAGTCAATACCAATATGAAGTTTATTGTCAAAAAAAAGAAAGGAACTTATGTGTTAGATGGCTTAACCCCCATTGATGACTTTAATACACACTTTTCAGCGACCTTTGAAGACGATGAGTTTGATACCATAGGCGGTTTTTTAGTGCATCAATTTGGTTATTTTCCTAAAAAAGGCGAAAACAAAACCTTTGAACGCTTCTATTTTGAGGTATTACACGCCGATAATAGACGCTTGCTTTCTATAAAGTTAACACTAAAAAACGTTTCCAGCTAAGTTTATAATTCTTAAAAACACTACTGAGCTTTTTCTTTGCTTAAAAAGTTAAGTTTACAAAGATAGCCTCCCTCGAATATCATAGGTTTTTTTAGACAAAGGCGGTAAAAAATGAAACTAATAATGAAACCTCTGCTCGTTAGTGTAATTTTGATGGCAGCATCTGGCATTGTGTGTGCAGAATCTTATTCTGAAGACCAATTGAAAGAGATCATTAGAACCCAAGATGACGATAATAATAATAAAGTAAACGCTGAAGAATTTATGGATGAAACCATCTCTGATGTTCAAGATACGTTTGATTACAATCACGATGGCTATATTACCAGCAACGAAGTTGCGATTGAAATGAAAGAAGACTTAGAGGATACCGTTGTTGAATTAAAAAAACACGGCGTTTCTGAAAAAAATATCAACAAAACCGTCACCAATGAGCTAAACAGTATTGATAAAGATGCCAAAGCACTGGTTAAAAAAATGGATGCAGACAAAGACGGGTTGGTTGAGCCAGAAGAATTAAAAGCCTATCAAAAGAAACAATTTAAAGCCCTTGATACCAACAATGATGGAAGCCTATCATTAGCCGACAGCGGTACAGCAAAAGCTACGCCTAAAAAAGCAAAAGCGAAAGGGGGCTTTGGCTTTCTGTACAACAAAGATAAATAAACTTACTTTTCTGGTTTAAAAACAAAAGTCGGCTTTTTAGTCGGCTTTTTTTATAGCTTGACGCTTTGATTTTTTTGTTATTCGCTACGCCAAAATGAAAAAACCCTTACCACTTTTACATGACAAGGGACTTTTTATCAGAAAGAAACATAAAGTTCTTAAGCTTTTACTTCTTCCTTTTTATTACTGCTAATAAAATCTTTACCTTCAGCATACAATTCGTTGAAATGCGCTTTCGCTTTTTCGGTATCAAAATTTAGAAATGTACCACCTGATTCAAAATGAGCGACAAACACTTTACCAATCGCATAGGTTGAGGCTGCACTTATGACGGAAGTACTTAATACGCCCGATGTTTGACCAATAATAGGCACTACTTTCAGTAAACTGGCTAAAGGAAGTGCTACCGTAACTGCTGCAGAACTGCCAATTAATGAACTAATTAGGGATTTTACAATATTTTTTGAAAATGGAATATCATACTTTTTAGAAATGCTATGTAACATTTTTAACTGTATTGTTGATAATGCCGCTATATCAATGAAAGGTACGGGGATAAGGCCTACAGTAACCGCTGCCATTGTGTAATTTTTAATCGAATCATGAGCTTTAGTAAGTCTGTCTACTCGATTATCCACTGGATTTTGTACGGTTTCTTTGCTCTCAACACTTTCTGTACTTTCTTTTTTTTCAGTCGTACTCTTTTTTGCTGTCGTTGCCATTTTATAGTGTCCTTATGGTTAGTTAGATTATTTTTTCATTTAGGCTCTTCTTTTACCCTAGGTTTGGGGTCTGATACCGAAACTAAAAGTATACCTATTATGGGTGTGAGTAGCAATGAGGAAAAAAAATACCCCCAAAAACCCATTTTACGGTTCATTCCTAAAAATCCAATAATCAAACTTCCAAAAAAAATAAGCGCTACTATTTGTATAATCATAAATATTCCACTTTTGTTATGAATTTAAGGTGTCATTCAATAGATCAATTAAAATATTTTTTTCACTAAAACAGATCATTTCTTTTTAGAAGCAACTGAAGATTCATCATTCTTAATTTTTTCAGAAGATTGTTCTTTAATACGAGAATGTGGCTGGTTTTTAAATTCTTTTACTATCAGCTCAAGTCGACGATTTTTTTGCTGTCGATCATTCTTTTCACTTTCATTATCAAGGCTATCTGCTTGAGACTCATCCGTTTCCTCATCAGGAATTGGTACGGTATCCCCTTTTCCTTTAACTCTAATTTTTTCAAGATCAATTCCATGCTCTTCAAAATAGATCCTAATCACTATCGCTTGTTCTTTTGATAAAATGAGACTTGCTTCACTGTCGCCTTGGTTGTCTGAATGCACTATTATTTTAATTTCTTCCAACCATTCTTGTTTAGCGAGTTGCGTCAAAAAAGATTTTAAATAAGCTTTACCAGCGCCTGTAAGGGTTGTATCACCTTGTTTAAAAAGGAGATCTAAAGATTGCAATGTAACACTATTTTGAATAATACCACAGCCTTGATTATCAACGTTTACATTAATAGGATCATGAAGACATTTATCTTGATAATCTAAAACCTTATCGTCGTCCTTATCAACTGGGCACCCACTATCATTTACCCCTAGAATGATTTCCTCATTGGTATTGTTAAGACAGGTATCTAAATAGTCTGCAACACCATCTAAATCAGTATCAACAGGGCAACCTTCCTTGTTAATACCTTTGATTAATTCTGCTTTGGTATTTTCAGGACATTTATCCAAATCATCCGTAACTTTATCGTTATCAGTATCTTTAATACAATCCTTTCCATCCGTGAATTTAGGACTTTGAGGGCAACCATCTATATAATCAGGGGTTTTATCGTTATCGGTATCAATAGGACAGCCTTGTTTATCAACCCCCTTTTCCAGCTCTTTTTCCGTATTTTTAGGACAACTGTCGTGATTATCAACAACACCATCATTGTCAGTATCAAATGGACATCCTCGTGATAACCCGATTAAGTTAACGCCATTTTTTAATTCTTCAGGGGTATTTCTAGGGCAATTATCAAGGGAATTAGGGACACTGTCTTCATCATAATCAATATTATTACATTCACCAATATTTTCTTTCAGCCCTTTAGCGGCGTGTACTTGGTTAAATAGATAGCCATCATCACTGTATTCCATAAAATAAAAATATTTATGCCGTAATTCACCTGTATGTGTGAACTGGTATTTTCCTGCTAAACCATTACATGGCAGCATATAACGCAACGTATTTGCAATTTTTGCAGGAACAGTTGATTGCGTATATTTAATCGCATGAGCGAGGAGCATAATATTATCATAACCTAGTGCCGCATATTGCCCAGGTTTACCGCCCTCTGGGTATTCTTTTTTATAAAGCGCAATAAACGTTTTATTTTTAGCAATAGAAGGATTAAAAAAACTCGGAATAAGGCTTTTTTTAATGTCCTTGGAGTTTTCCCATTTTTTAATATATTTTAAAAATTCAGGGTCTGCCAAACTATCTCCGCCTGTAATTGGTAACCTGAGACCAATATTACGGGTTGATTCGTAAATTTTTTGAACCATTTTTGCGCTAGAAACAATAAAAATAATATCAATATCGGACGTGTTTTTTAAATCAATAACGATAGGTGTTAAATTAACATTATCTGAAAAAAAAGAGCGTCTAAAAACAATCTCTGCACCATACTTTTTGCTAATGTAAGTTGAAAAGGCATCGGTTAATTCTGTCGCGTAAACACTTCGGTCATATAACAAAGCAATTTTTTTATATTTTTTTTCAGCCACATAATCGGCAACTTGCTCACCGATAACAGCATTATTCAGAATCGTCCGAAAAACATAATCAAACTGATGCCGTGTTACTTGTATGTTTGTTGCTAACGGCGCAAAAAAAAGTACTCCATGATTTTGATAAACAACTGACGCAAGTTGGGTCGATCGAGACGATAAATGACCAATAACCGCAACTAAATCGGTATTATCGACAAAAGATTCTGCGACATCCATGACAATATCTTGATATTCTTCCGTTGATAAAGCGTCCTCAAATAACGCTGTTTCACCATTATTGATGATAATTTTTAAAGGTCGGTTTAAGACTCCTCCTTCAGCATTGATTTTTTTAACCGCCAGTTTGATCCCACGTAAAAAAGCGGGGGTTCGATGATTCCAAGCGATACCTATAATAATTTCACCTTGATTTTTATCGGCACGTTCTGCTCGATTAGTTAATTTTTGTTCATAACTTTCATCCATACACCCCGTCAAGAATAAAAAAATAAGGCTTTGTAGTCCTAAAATCAGTCTAATTTTTAACATCTTTTTTTATTTTTTGAGTTTTTTTCTTTACAGGACGAGGATGTACTTTTTTTAAGGGTGTTAAAGAAGTTGCCGCATTATCTCCTCCCAATATGATGGGGAGTCCATTCTTACCTGAGCCAATGACTACCACTTTACTGTTAGGCGATTTTGCTAAATTAAGGGTTGCATCCACGCCTTTCATCAAAATAATTTTTTCATCCAAAGTTTCTAAGATAATACGGTTGTAATCTTTGATTCCTTCGGCTTCGATACGTTTTCGTTCCGCTTCTTGTGTTTCTTTTTTTAACGTAAAAATATATTTCTTTTCAATCTGTTCTTCAACTAACTTATCCTCAATCGCTTTACGAATCGCTTCAGGCAAGGTAATAGAGCGAATAATAATACCATCGGTGGTGATGTATTTTTGCCCAAGTTCTTCTAAAGCCTCATTGATGACTTTGGTTAAAATACTATTCTTATTAATATAAATATCTTCAGGATTATAGAGACTTAAGCGTTTTCGTAACACCGATTCCACTTGAGGAATAATGATTGTTTCGACATAATTAGGCCCTACTTGTTGATGAAGTATGCCCAGCATTTCATATTCAGGGCGAAACCGAATCGCTAACCGAATGGTAATAGGCAACCCTTGATTGGTTAATATCTCAAAATCGTGCATAACATTTTGAATGCGAACGTTATAAATATGTAAGGTATCCCAAGGATAAATCGTATGAACACCCTCAGGATAAACCTTATCGGTCACGGTGCCGAAAAACCAGCGGTATAATACCCCCGCTTCACCTGAGTGAATGGTAATAATAATGGAAGGCCAAAAGAACGCAAAACTTAAACTTGCCAACAAAACAATCACAATTAAATAACCAATAACTTTACGTAGCCATATTCTGAAAGAATAAATAGCTTGAATAAAAAAACGTGATATTTTCTTCCAGTACAGTAAAATCTTTTTCATCGAGTGTCTTTTTTTAAGGGGTCTAAGTATCTATTTTTCATGAAATTATATGCTTAATCTACGTTTTTAATTGCGATAAATTGTACTGTGTAATTTATACAGTTACAACACAAACGGTAAAGTGTTCGACGATAAGACGAGCTGCTATCAAAATGGGATTTTTAAAAATAACGTGTACGCCTTTACTTTCAATCCACTCAGTCCGTATAATTTTCACCTGTTTTTACATTATAATCAGATTACGCGTGTATAAACAGATAAGCATTTGATTGTAAATGGTAATTTTATAGAATAAAGGGAAAAAATAATAATATGTGGGAAAAAAAATTAGATCATTATATTGTTGTGATTGAGAAACACTTATGGTGGTTATCGCTCCTTTTTTTTACATCAGGTATTTTTTGGGCGAATCAATCAACAGGTTTTGCCTAT
>JAGLBU010000238.1 GCA_023146575.1 Methylococcales bacterium | reverse complement strand
CGGATGAATTACAGCGTTTACAGGTCATGCAAAAAGATGGTTTATTACAGCTCACGGCCGATGGAATTACCGTATTACCCGCAGGGCGATTATTAATACGTAATATTTGTATGGTTTTTGATCGCTATTTAACCCAAAAGTCACAACAGTTTTCAAAAGTTATTTGAAATCATACTTTTTTATAGGTCATAATGATGAAGCTAAAGGGCTATAAACGCGCGTTTAAAGTTGACTTAATGAGCTGTTTTTTTGGCTTAATTTTAATGACGATTGCGATCATTATGTACAGCTATGAAGTCAGTTCTAAAAACACGTTAGCCTTATCAAACTCATTACTCAATACTACGCTAAACCATGCCGTCAGTGAAACCATGCATCACTTGCAAGTGGCAGAAGATAGTACTTCCCTCGGCTCTATTTTATTAGCCAGCAAGCTTGATTTAGTCAATGATTCTCATTTAGAGCAACATGTGATTAAAATTTTGCGTAAAACCCCTTTTTTATTTATGTATTATATTGCCGATGAAAAAGGTAATTTAGTCTTAGGTTATCAAAATAAATTTGGCGATGTGTCTACAGAATTAATCTACAACTCGGTCAAAGAACCCTATACCTTGTGGAAATATCGCAATGCAGAAGGGGATGTTGTCAATACGCATACTGAAAAACACGCTAATTTTGACCCTAGAAAAAGAGCGTGGTATCAAAAAACCAAAACTTCATTAAAAACCCATTGGTCAGAGGTTTATCGGTTTCAAAATATTGGTAAAGATAATATTTATCAACAACGTAGCGATACTGAGCGCCTTTATGGAATCACTATTGCCAACCCTATTATCAATATTGATAACGATTTTAAAGGCGTGGTTGGCGCGAGCATTGGTTTAGATCATTTGGCGGATTTTTTTACTTCGCTGTCAATTGGTACCAACGGCAAGGGCTTGGTGGTCAATAAAACCCGTGAAATTATGCTGTTTTCAGAATTAGAACTGGATAAACTTGCGAACGATCAACACGAAGCTACTATCAATGAAATCAAATTAGATTGGGTTCGAGAGGGTGCGCAGGCTTTTTTTAAAGCCATGCAGCAAGATTTTTCTTACACCCTCAATGGTGAACGCTATTATGTAAAAGTACATGATTTTGCACCACTAATTGGCAAAGAATGGTTTTTAATTATCATTGTGCCAGAGAATGATTTTTTAGGCGAAGCCAAACAAACGCGCGCCACCAGTTTGGTCTTGACCTCGTTAATGTTATTGCTGTCGATCTTATTAAGTTTTTGGTTATCGCGCAATTTATCCAAACCGATTGAAAATATTATGGGAAGGATGCGAAAGGTTAAAAATTTAAACTTTAGTAATTTAAAACCCTTGTCGTCATCCATTAGAGAATTTCAACAAATTTCAGATGCCACTACCTCGATGACACAAGGATTAAAAGCCTTTTTAAAATATGTGCCGCCGACGTTAGTACAACAATTTATTGAAGAAGGCGAAGCCTCGGTGGTGGCAGAACATCAAGAATTAAATTTGAGTTTTTTCTTTTCCGATATTGAAGGTTTTACCACGCTTTCAGAAGATATTGGCCCTCAAGAATTGATGACCGATTTATCCGATTATTTTGACTGCATGACCAAGGTGATTGTGCTGGATAATCAAGGCACGATTGATAAATATATTGGTGATTCAGTGATGGCTTTTTGGGGTGCGCCTACTTATATTGACGAGCATCCTAAACTGGCGTGTTATTCGGCTTTAGGCTGTAAAATTGCAATTGATCGCTTAAATAAAGCACGGCTATCCAAGGGAAAAAAAGCATTTATAACACGCATTGGCATCCATACGGGCTTGGCGATTGTGGGGCATTTAGGTTCGCGTGATCGTATTAACTATACCGTCATTGGTGATAACGTTAATTTAGCCAGCCGTATAGAAGGAGTCAATAAAATTTATCATACGCAAATTATTGTGAGTCAAAACAGTTATCGGCAGGTGTATCAATATTTTGTGTTTAGACCGTTGGATTTTATTATCGTCAAAGGTAAAAATGAAGGCATTAAAATTTATGAACTTATCGGCGAAAAAAGCGCGGTAGATAAAGATACTCTAGCATTAGTCGCCTTAGCCACCAAAGCCTTTGATGCCTATTTATCAGGTGAATTTAAACAAGCAATAACATTGTACCAGCAGATTTTAAGCAATAACTCAAACGACCAACCTGCTAAAGTATTAATTGCTAAATGTGAGCATTTTATAAGCCACCCCCCCGATCAACATTGGACAGGCGCAACGCGATTACTTGAAAAATAATCAGTTTTTGAGAGCTATTTTTTTTTGATTCAAGCTCCATTTTAAACAATAAAAAATCACAATAAGGCTGATAACTAACCACAATCCACCCCACAAAACTGTTGAGCCGCCGATCTCTTCTGCCAGCATATACGCATCAGAGCGTAAATGCGATCTGGAAATGGTATCGCTGTAGATATCCAACGGTACATAGAGCATATTAGTTAACGCCAATAATCGTAGGAAAAAATCGTTATATTTGTTGGGTAAGTAACGTGCAAACAGCAACATAATCACGCCAGAACCTAACCCGAAAAACCAACTGAAACTATCACTGGACATAAAAACCGTCATTAAAATAACACTAACCCCTAAAGATGCGGTTAAGGTTTTATCATAGAACGATTTGACACTGGCGCAATAAATCGTTACGCCCCACAATAATGAGCCTAAATAACCTGCGGTTAAAGTTATAAAACGATTCCCACCTCTTGACAGTACATGGCCACCTTGTTGTGGGTTAATCACAAATTCCTCAACACTACCGCCCGTTAATAAAGTGGCAATGGCATGAGAGGATTCATGGAAAAAAACCACTAAAAGTTTAAATGGATACAGTACAGGCGATTGCCAAAAATACACAATCAACCCCACTAATGATAATAAATAAAACAATTGTTTCATCGGATGTTAATTGGGTGCGTGAAAATCTCTTAAGGCGGTTTTAAAGCTATTAATCGGGGAAATAATCGCATTTACCATCACAATCGCAAAGCCAATCCCGTAAATAAACGTCAGTCCACCTTCCGT
>JAGLBU010000237.1 GCA_023146575.1 Methylococcales bacterium | reverse complement strand
AATTCACCCCGATGGAAGATGGCACACTCAAACAACGCATCCAAGGCTTATTAGAACGCTGTGGCTTTAATAGCCAAGGTATTTTTATCATGGATGGCTCCAAACGTTCAGGTCATGGCAATGCCTATTTTACGGGCATGGGTAAAAATAAACGCATTGTCTTTTTTGACACTTTAATCGAATCCTTAGACGATGAAGAGCTTGAAGCTGTGTTAGCGCATGAATTAGGACACTTTAAATGCAAACACGTTATTAAAATGTTAGTCGCTAATTCCATAACCACCCTAATTAGTTTTGCTATTTTAGGGTGGCTGATTACGCAAACATGGTTTTTTGAAGGGTTAGGGGTTGAGTTTGTGCCACAATATTCCAATGCCGCCGCCCTAATCCTGTTTATTTTTGTCTCCCCCGTCTTCACGCCTTTTATGCAGCCTATTAGTGCTTATTTTCAGCGCCAATTTGAATTTGAAGCCGATGATTTTGCCGCCAACAATGCCAAAGCCACAAAAATGATTAGCGGTTTGGTTAAACTTTATCAAGAAAACGCCAGCACCCTCACCCCCGACCCACTGTATTCGGCTTTTCACTACAGTCATCCACCAGCCGCCATTCGTATTGCCCATTTAGAAGCGAAAATGCGTTCTTGATGAGTACCTTAAACGGATTGGTCATTTCGCATTTAGGCAAAGGCATCGCGGTTGAAATCAATGGCGAGATTATTCTCTGTCAAACACGGCGAAAACTTGAAACCGTGGTGGTTGGGGATCAGGTTTCAATCACACTTGCGCTGAATCAACAGGGGCGTATTGATGAAATTTTACCCAGACGTTCCTTATTAACTCGCCCCAGCCGAGGTCGAAAAATTCGCCCCGTTGCCGCCAATATTGATAAAGTTTATGTGGTTTTTGCCCGTGAACCGCATTGCGATTTTTTATTAATCGACCAGTATCTCACCATTTGTGAAAACCGCAATATTGATGCCGTACTAGTGTTTAATAAGCAAGATTTACCCGCCTCCGCGGAGATAGAATCTGAATTAAAACACTACCAAGCCTTAGGCTACCCTTTGCACCGCGTCAGTGCCACTCAAAACATAGGCATGGTCACTTTAAAAGCCTCGCTTAAAAATAAAGTCAGCTTATTTGCAGGACAATCAGGCGTGGGTAAATCGTCCTTAACCAATACGTTGTTGCCTGACAAAAATTTAAAAACCAATACGGTTTCGGAAACCACCAAACACGGTCGTCACACCACCACCGCCGCGACGCTTTATCATTTTCCTGAAGGTGGCGATTTAATTGATAGCCCAGGGGTAGCTATTTTTGGGTTAGCCGATTTAAATGAAGCTCAATTAGCCCAAGGTTATCGTGAATTTCAGCCGTTAATTGCACAATGTCAATTTCACAACTGCGCGCATGTAAAAGATAAGGGCTGTGCCGTACGAACAGCGGCTGAGAAAAAACACATTAGCCCTGCCCGCTATCAACGGTTTTTAAAATTACGTGAAAAAATGCCACGCCCTTAAAAACTTAAAGATTTATTTCAATAGGCTGTGTTGGTTGACGTTGAAACTCTGATTGTCGCAAACGGTCATCCAATTCAGGGGCGACTTTCGACATTTTAATTACTTCTGCCGCCGTTAAGCGTAAAAAAGTTACATAGGTTTGCGCTTTAATGGTCGCAGAACGCCTTGAATTCATTAATAAGGCATGTTCGCCAATAAAACTGCCTTCATGAAGCGTTGCCAGATGAATGACTTCGCCCGATTCCCCCCTTTTATAAACTTCGACGATGCCATTTAATAAAATATACAACGAATGACCTCGATCATATTCATTAAAAATAATATCCCCTGGTAAAAAATTAATATATTCGGTTTTTTGCGCCAATCTTTCAAGCATTTTTTCAGGTAATCCTTTAAACAAAGGGGTTTCACTCATCCATTGATGCTTACGTTTTGACGAAATTACCGCTTTAATTTTAGGTAATTGTTTGATGGCATCTTGCAATCTTTTTTGTAAGGTACTATAAACTTTACTACTCATTTTTGAGTTTTCAAATTCACGTTTTAATTGCTTTAATGCGTAGACTAAGGCCACTTGCTGAAATAATAAATACTCATAACTTTGATAAAAAACAGGATATAGATTATTTAATTCTTCTAAACGCTGTTGCCGTTGTAATAATCGAGATTTATAAAGACATTTAATCAAGCTCAATTTTTTTCGACCAACATTAAATTTATTCACTTTAATAATTTTTAACGCATCATGCGCCATCAAAATACCGGCAATATCATGTTGTATTCGATTCGAAAAACGTAAATTTTGATACTTCATTAACCATGTTAATGAGTAGTTACAACGACTTAAAAACTCAATGACCTTAACCTCCATCTGGCTTAAAAAATTCTTTTTAGCCCCAGTTGATTTTAAAGATTTAGATCCACTCACATTTTTTTCAAAATCGCAGCTTAAAACTTCCATAAAGCTTAAAAAAGTGTAGTTATTGACTAGTTCTGTTTCGTGTAAAAATTCTAGCTTTTCTTTTTCAGCCTGTAAAATTTCTAAATGCAATTGCTTTAAACGCTGTTTTTGCGACAACAAAATCGGTTTAGATTTTAATTTAGACACAATCGCAATCTCAACCGAAGTTTGTAATTTATCACCTAATAAATCTTTTTTAGAAAAATTACACAACACTTTATCTACCGCCTTTTTTAGCTGTTGTGTCTGCTGCTCCAGTTCTATTTCTTCTTGTGCCGACAAGGTATCCAGTTTTAACCAATGAATCAGTAATTTAATACTTGAAGCATTGATTAATAAACTGACCATTACAACCCCAAGGGTTAAGCCAATTAATAGTTGTTTTTCAGGTAACGTATCAGGAATTGAAAGCACTACCGCAATCGCCAAACCGCCTTTTAAACCACCCCACCACATAATATGGCGTTCATTAACACTAATTTTAGGGAGATTAAAAATGGAGGTCGCTAACGGAGTTAAAAAATAAATACTGACGGCTCTTGCAATCGCCACAGCCACGACCGCGGATAAAATCAATTCCCAGTAATGTAATAAGCTGTCAAAATCCACCGACATGCCAATTAAAATAAACAATAAAGAGTTGCAAATTAACACCACCACTTCCCAGCTATGGCGCACCATGTGGGTGGTTTGGTGTGATAATCGAATAAAACTGGTGGTATTCAGACAAATAGCCGCCGTTAAAACTGCCATCACCCCTGAAACATGAAAATAATGTTCGGCAATGATAAAACTGAAATACGCCATAATCATAGATAAAATAATCGGTACGCCTTCATCATTTTTATATAGCCGTACCATTAATTCACTCAGGCTAAAACCTACTACTACACCAACTAAAATTCCACCAAAAAAAACCGTCAAAAATTGAGTGATCGCAGGTAAAATATCCTCGCTTAACATTTCCCCTGTCGCCACAAAACTCAATACAATATTAAATAACACAATAGCGGTGGCATCATTGAGCAAAGACTCACCTTCCACCAACACCATTAATCGTTTCGACACCCCCAGTTCTTTAAAAATTGCTACCACGGCTACGGGGTCGGTGGCTGAAATCAACGCCCCAAAAAGAAGCGCTACAATTAAATTAATTTTAATCAACCACACCAAGCCTAATCCCACTAATAATGCCGATAATAGCATCCCAGGAATAGCCAGCATGACCACGGGGATTAAATTTTTAAGTAACGCTCTGGCATCAAGTGACAGTGCCGATTCAAAAATTAACGCGGGTAAAAAAATAAATAAAACAATATCAGGTGTTAGATGAAACTGCTGTAAGTGCGTGAAAGAAGGTAGGAAGGGGATGCTGTGATGAAGTCCTAACCCTAAAATTACCAAAATCACCGTATAAGGGAGGGCAATATAGCGACATAAAGTAGTGGCAATCATTGCTCCTAACAACAGCGAGAAGGTCATCAATAGTATTTCAGGGATAGCCATAAGGGGATTTTTTTAATAGAAATAACATCATTCTAGCTTAGTGTTTCTATTGAAATTAACTCAAACCTTGGTCACAAAGCTTTTTAAAAGTTGACTTTTAGCACAAAATCCTTCAGTTTACTCATCTTGGAACGATATATTAGGAAAAATTCCTGAATTTCAGGTCTTTTTTTATAAAAAATCGTCCAATAAGCTTTAAAACTAATATTAGTCTTAATTAAAAAAATAATTCGTATGTCTGCCTAATTAACAGAATACCAGGAGAAAAATATAATGAAGAAGCCGTTAAAAAGCTTACTTATTGCATCCACTGTTGCTGCAATCCTTGCTACCCCTACCATTGCATCTGCTAACAGCGGTGTAGAAAAACTCACTCAAAGTCCAAAAAACTGGGCAACATGGGGCGGAGATTATGCAGGAACACGCTACAGTAAGTTAGATGAAATTAATGCCAGTAATGTAAAAAACCTACAACCTGCTTGGTCTTTTTCAACTGGGGTTTTACGTGGACACGAAGGTGGCCCACTGGTTGTTGATGATATTATTTATATCCATACCCCTTTCCCAAATACAGTTTATGCCTTAAACCAAAAAACGCAATCGGTTATTTGGGAATACACACCGACGATGGATGCTGATGTAACGATTCCAGTCATGTGTTGTGATACGGTTAACCGTGGTTTAGCCTATGGTGATGGCAAAATATTTTTACAACAATCGGATACCGTTTTAACCGCCTTAGACGCAAAAACAGGTAAACGTATCTGGAGTGTTCAAAACGGTGATCCTAAATTAGGCATGACCAATACCCAAGCGCCTATTGTTGTTAAAGATAAAGTTATTACAGGGATTGCGGGTGGTGAATTTGGTGTCCGTGGTTTCTTAGCCGCCTACAACATCAGAACGGGTAAATTGGAGTGGAAAGGTTACAGTATGGGACCTGATGGTGACACACTGATAGACCCTAAAAAAACCACCGCGTGGAAAGATGGTAAAGTTCAACCTGTTGGCAAAGATTCAAGTCTTAGCACGTGGGAAGGCGATCAATGGAAAATTGGCGGCGGAACTACATGGGGTTGGTATTCTTACGATCCTAAATTGAACTTGATTTATTATGGATCAGGTAACCCATCTACTTGGAACCCTGTACAACGTCCAGGGGATAACAAATGGTCTATGTCTTTATGGGCGCGTGATGCCGATACAGGTGAAGTCAAATGGGTTTACCAAATGACCCCGCATGATGAGTGGGATTTTGATGGCATCAACGAAACCGTTTTAGTTGATCAAGAAGTAAAAGGTAAAATGCATAAAACTTTAGTGCATTTTGACCGTAACGGTTTTGGTTATACGCTAGATCGTGAAACAGGTGAATTACTGGTTGCTGAAAAATTTGATAAGTCCGTCAACTGGGCATCGCATGTTGATATGAAAACAGGTCGCCCACAAGTTGTTTCTAAATACAGTACTGAACAAAATGGCGAAGATGAAAATACCGAAGGCGTTTGTCCTGCGGCATTAGGCTCTAAAAACCAACAACCAGTTTCATACTCACCGCAAACGGGTTACTTCTATATCTCAGGTAATCACTTGTGTATGGATTATGAACCTTTTGAAGTCTCCTACACCGCAGGTCAGCCTTACGTTGGTGCAACCTTAACCATGATGCCAGCGGGTGCTGACGTTCTAACGGGTAAAAAAGATGGTTCAACCAACTTAGGTCAATTTACCGCATGGGATGCTAAAACAGGCGAAATTAAATGGTCTAACAAAGAAACTTTCTCTGTATGGTCAGGTTCGGTTGCCACCGCAGGTGGTGTGGTTTTCTACGGAACTCTTGAAGGCTACTTAAAAGCCGTTGATGCAAAAACAGGTAAAGAATTGTATAAATTCAAAACCCCATCAGGCATCATTGGCAACGTTAATACATGGTCTTTTGAAGGTCGTCAATATGTCGGTGTTTTATCAGGCATCGGTGGCTGGGCAGGTATCGGTATTGCGGCGGGTTTAGATTCGGGTGAAGATGATTCCAACTCGGAAGGTTTAGGCGCAGTCGGTGCTTATAGAAGTCTAAGTTCTTACACAAAATTAGGGGGAACATTCACTGTGTTCGCGTTACCTAAAAAATAAGTTTTAATCATTTAAAAACGTAATAAGAACCCTAGCTGGAATCATTCCACTAGGGTTTTTTTAGATCCATCAAGGCGGAGTTTTTTATATGTCAAATCTCTAAAAGTCGATTTTTCATTATTTACACCACAATATTGACCAATTTTTTCGGTACAACAATGACCTTTCTAATAGCTTTATTATTAATAAATTTCTGCGTATTTTCATCGGCTAAGGCGAATGCTTCTATTTGATCTTTATTGGCATCGACCGCGACTTGAAGTTTACTGCGTAATTTGCCATTGACTTGAATAATAATGGTCATGCTCTCTTGTGTCATTGCGTCTTTGTCAACCACTGGAAAAGGTTGATTGACGACTTCATTTTTATGCCCCAGTTCCAGCCATAATTGACGACAAATATGCGGCACAATTGGGCATAACATCAAACTAATGGCTTCTAAAACTTCTTGACGAAGTGCAGTTGCATTTGAGCCTTTACCTTTAAATTTACCTAAATTATTTAACAACTCCATATTAGCGGCAATCGCGGTATTAAAGGTATGACGGCGACCTAAATCATCAGTCACTTTTTCAAGGGTTTGATGTAATTGGCGGCGAAGGGTTTTTTCATCAGTGCTTAAGCTTGTTTTATCTAATGCCATACGCTTTGGCTCTGCGCTCACATGCAAATAAGTTTGTCGCCAAAGTCGTTTTAAAAACCGATACGCTCCATCAACGCCTGCATCATTCCATTCTAAGGATTGTTCAGGTGGTGAGGTAAACATGGTATAAAGACGGACGGTATCTGCACCATATTGGTTTATTAAGGTTTGTGGATCAATGCCGTTATTTTTGGATTTTGACATTTTTTCAATATTACCAATGATCACTTTTGAGCCATCGCTTAATAAGGTCGCGGCGATTATTTTACCTTTTTCATTGTGCTCAACCTTGACTTCTGTGGGATTGAAATAGTCTTTTTGTCCTTGCTCATTAATTTGGTAAAACGTTTCTGCAACCACCATGCCTTGGGTTAATAAGCGTTTAAAGGGTTCGTCTGAGACAATCAAACCTTCATCGCGTAATAGTTTGTTGTAAAAACGCGCATACAATAAATGTAGAATGGCGTGCTCAATACCACCAATATATTGATCGACGGGTAGCCAGTAGTTAGCATTTTCATCTAACATGCTGTCCGCGTTGGGGCTGGCAAATCGGGCAAAATACCACGAGGATTCCATAAAGGTATCAAAGGTATCGGTTTCACGCTTGGCAGATTTTTGACAATTTGGGCAAGCAACGTTTGAAAAAGTAGGGTGCGAGGCTAATGATGATACGCCATCTAATACCATATCTTCAGGTAATTTGACGGGTAATTGTGCATCAGGCACGGCTACTGTACCGCAATCATCACAATAAATAACAGGAATTGGTGCGCCCCAATAACGCTGGCGAGAAACGCCCCAATCACGCAAACGATAATTGGTTTTACGAGCCCCTTTGTTTTCGGCGACTAATTTATCGGCAATGGCATTAAAAGCGGTTTTAAAATCCAAATCGTTAAATTCACCTGAATTTTTTAAAATACCTTTCAGCGTAAAAGCGTGTTCAGTGGTGCTATCATCTTCATCACTTGCGCTATAAATAACCTGTTTAATAGGTATATTATAGTTGGTGGCAAATTCATAATCACGTTGATCGTGTGCAGGAACGGCCATTACAGCGCCTGTTCCGTAGCCCATTAAGACGAAATTGGCGATCCATACGGGGACTTTTTCGCCTGTAATCGGATGTGTTGCCATGATGCCAGAATCGACACCGCGTTTTTCCATCGTCTCCATTGCCGCTTCTGAGGATTCCATGATTTTACATTCATCAATAAAATCGGCTAATTCGGGGTTTGATTTTACCGCAATCGTGGCTAAGGGATGTTCGGCGGCGACCGCTAAATAGGTAACGCCCATTAAGGTATCTGGACGGGTGGTATAAATGCGTAAATCATCCAAACCTTCCACAGCAAAATCAACCTCCAAGCCTTCAGATCGACCAATCCAATTGGCTTGCATGGTTTTAACTTTTTCAGGCCATTGTTCGAGTTTTTCTAAATCCGCTAATAATTCATCGCCATAAGCGGTGATTTTTAAAAACCACTGGGAAATTTCTTTACGCTCAACCGCGGTATCACAACGCCAACAACAGCCATCAATGACTTGTTCATTGGCTAAAACGGTATGATCGTGCGGACACCAATTGACAGGCGCGGTTTTTTTATAAACCAATCCTTTTTTTAAGAGCTTGAGGAAAAACCATTGTTCCCAACGATAATAATTGGGGTCGCAAGTGGCAAATTCACGCGACCAATCATACGCAAAGCCCAGTTTTTTTAACTGATCGCGCATATAATCAATATTTTCATAGGTCCATTTACTCGGATGAACCCCATGTTTCATCGCGGCATTTTCAGCGGGTAAACCAAACGCATCCCAGCCCATCGGTTGCATGACATTTTTACCGAGCATTCGCTGGTAACGGCTAATAACATCACCTATGGTGTAATTACGGACATGTCCCATATGTAATTTGCCACTGGGGTAGGGAAACATGGAGAGGCAATAATATTTTTCGTTATCACTGTTTTCATCAGCGTTAAAAATACCGCTTTGTTCCCAAGCAGTTTGTGCGTTAGATTCGATAACGGCGGGTTGATAATTTTCTTCCATGTCTCGTCTTTTAGGGCTTAAAAGCGATAGAATACCGCAGTGTTACATAATTCTAAAGCGTGATTTTTAATGGAGTGTAAAAAATGAGTCGAAATGACAATTTAACTGAAGCTTATAACAATTTAATCGAACATTTATATGAGGTAATGGACGATACATTGCATTCAACCGCCGATGCACTGGAAATTGCAAAAGAAAAACTTAATGCCGTAGGGGGATTAACGCAAGATGAAATTGCACATATAGGGGGTTCATTACGACGTGATTTAGATCATGCGGCGCTGAATTCTGAAGAGAAAGAAGCGGATTTATCCGCATGGTTGAAATTTGATATTAATTTAATCGAAAATTTTGCGGTCGATTCTTTTAAAAGTTTGGCGGATAAAACGCGCTTGGAGTTATCTAAAATACAGCAGCAAGCCGAAAAATATCACCCTTATAAAACAGGTGATCTTGTAAGCCCTGGGACGTTTATTTGTGACAAGTGTTCTAAGGAAATTGCGTTTAAATCTCCAAGTGAAATTCCAGCGTGTCCCGATTGTGGCGATAAAAACTTTATCAGACGTTGATATTGACTTATGAGCGCCTATAATGCCTACAGTATCTAATGGATTTAATGAGGAATCACATGCGTAGGGTTATTTTTAATCAAAAAGGGGGTGTTGGGAAATCAACCATTACTTGTAACTTGGCGGCGATTAGTGCGTCTGAGGGTAGAAAAACACTGGTGATTGATCTTGATATTCAAGGTAATGCCACACAATATTTATTAGGTAAAAAAGAAACGAATTCTGATAAATCTATTGCTTATTTTTTTAAAGAGGCTTTGAGCTTGGGCTTGTTTGGTTCTCAAGAATCTGGATTGGGCGGTTTGATTCAAAAAACCCCTTTTGCAAATTTGCATGTGATTCCCGCGCATCCTGATTTAGAACCCTTGCATGGGCGGTTGGAATCGCGTTATAAAATTTTTAAGCTCCGGGATGCGTTGAATACGTTGGAGAATTTTGATGATGTCTATATTGATACGCCGCCTGTGCTGAATTTTTATAGTCAATCGGCGTTAATTGCCTCGGATCGGTGTTTGATTCCGTTTGATTGTGATGCGTTTGCAAAAGATGCCTTGTATTCTTTAATGCAGTCGTTAGCCGAAGTGAAGGCCGACCATAATGAGGCGTTGGAAATTGAGGGAATTGTGGTCAATCAATTTCAAAAACAGGCGAACTTACCCGCGCAATTGGTTGAAGAGTTAATTAAAGCAGGTCATCCTGTTTTAAAGAGTAAAATTTCACCTTCGGTTAAGGTTCGTGAGTCGCATACCCATGCACAACCTTTGATTCACTATGCGCCAAATCATAAATTAGCCGAAGAATTTAAGGCTTTATACGCAGAAATTAACGCCTGAGTAAATATTTTTCATCAGAAATAAGATTTTTTTTGATTTTTTTGTTGACTTATAACAATTTGAATCATAAGTATTATTCTATAAATATCGCCATAGATGCCATAACCTGTGTAATTTAGTCGGTTATTAAAAATGTGTTTGTCGCTTGTCCTGAATTTTTTAAAGTGTAAAATGGACACTAATACGGCACGGTATGATGTTATATCCATTGATAAATTTTTTTAATTGATGGTAGGAAATAAATAATTAAGATTTACACTCCCGCAACACCTGCTTTATTGATTCACCTATATATTTATAACGTACAACAGAGATAAGAAAATGACAGATCGAGTAGAAGGCACAGTTAAGTGGTTTAATGATGAGAAAGGCTTTGGCTTTATTGCACAAGCGGATAATAAAGATGTTTTTGTACATTACAGTGCAATCAACAGTGATAATGGCGGTCGTAAAACACTCGTCGAAGGTCAATCGGTAACCATGAAAGTGACTCAAGGTCAAAAAGGTTTGCAAGCAGAAGATGTTGATCCAGTGTAAATTAAACAAGATTTAATTTAGCTTCATATGAAAGCCATACTGTTTTAAAGCAGTATGGCTTTTTTAATGCTTGGTTATTTTAGTAACGATAATGCTCTGGCTTATAAGGACCTTCTTGTGGAACATTGATGTAACTAGCTTGTTTTTCAGTTAGCTGTGTTAACTGAACCCCTAATTGTTTTAAATGCAATCGTGCGACTTTTTCATCTAATTTTTTTGGTAAAATATAGACTTTATTATCGTATTTATTGGCATTTTTCCACAATTCAATTTGTGCTAACACTTGGTTGCAAAATGAATTTGACATCACAAAGCTAGGGTGTCCCGTTGCACAGCCTAAATTGACTAATCGACCTTCGGCTAACACAATAATGCGTTTGCCATCAGGAAAAATCACATGATCAACCTGAGGCTTAATGTTTTCCCATTGGTATTGACGCAGTGCCGCAATTTCAATTTCAGAATCAAAATGACCAATGTTACACACAATGGCTTGGTCACGCATGGCGGTTAAGTGATCATGGGTTAAGACATTAAAATTTCCCGTTGCGGTAACAATAATATTCGCTAAAGGAGCCGCTTCATCCATAGTAACAACGCGAAACCCTTCCATTGCGGCTTGTAAAGCACAAATAGGGTCAATTTCCGTAATCCAAACCGTTGCGCCTAATCCTCGTAAGGACTGGGCACAGCCTTTTCCAACATCGCCATAACCGCACACGACCGCAATTTTTCCTGCAATCATAACGTCAGTAGCACGTTTAATGCCATCAACCAACGATTCACGGCAACCGTAAAGATTATCGAACTTTGATTTAGTGACTGAATCATTAACATTAAAAGCGGGGACTTTTAACGTGCCTTTATTCACCATCTCATAAAGACGCAGGACACCTGTGGTGGTTTCTTCGGATAAACCTTTAACGCCTGCCATTAATTCTGGAAATTTATCGTGCATCATCACGGTTAAATCACCACCATCATCCAAAATCATGTTAGGGCGCCAGTCATCTGTACCAATAATGGTTTGCTCAATACACCATTCGGCTTCTTCTTCAGTTTCACCTTTCCAAGCAAAAACAGGGATACCAGACTCGGCCATTGCGGCGGCGGCATGATCTTGAGTTGAAAAAATATTACACGATGACCAGCGAACCTCGGCGCCTAATGCGGTTAAGGTTTCAATTAACACCGCTGTTTGAATGGTCATGTGTAGACAGCCCGCAATCTGAGCGTCTTTTAACGGTTTACTTTCGCCAAATTCTTCACGTAATGCCATTAAACCAGGCATTTCTGTTTCGGCAATATTTATTTCTTTACGTCCCCATTCTGCCAGAGAAATATCGGCGACTTTGTAATCTGTGTGACTCATTATTATTCCTAAGTAATTAAATTAAATGCCAGCGGCTTGTTTTAAGTCGTCAGCTTTATCGGTTTTTTCCCAACTAAAACTTTCTTCTGTTCGTCCAAAATGTCCATAAGCGGCGGTTTTTTGATAAATGGGTTTTAATAAATCCAATTGAGCAATTAAACCTTTAGGGCGTAAATCGAAATTTTCACGAATGATTTGTTCTAGTTTTGCTTCATCAATCTTACAAGTGCCAAAGGTTTCAATACCGATAGACGTTGGTTCTGCAACCCCAATCGCATAGGATACTTGCACTTCACAGCGTTCTGCAATGCCTGCGGCGACAATATTTTTAGCCACATAACGACACATGTAAGCGGCTGAACGATCAACTTTAGAAGGGTCTTTTCCTGAAAAAGCGCCACCACCATGACGCGCCATACCGCCGTAAGTATCAACAATAATTTTACGTCCTGTCAGACCGCAATCGCCCACAGGACCGCCAATGACAAAGTTTCCTGTCGGGTTAATATGATATTGTGTGTCTTTATGCAACCAGTCTTTTAATACTGGATTGATAATAAGTTCTCGAACCGCTTCCTGAAGTTCTTTTTGAGAAATATCTGGTGAATGCTGAGTTGATAACACCACCGCATCAACCGCGATAGGTTTATGATTTTCATAGCGAAATGTCACTTGGCTTTTAGCATCGGGTCGTAACCATGATAACTCACCACTTTTTCGAATTTGGGCTTGGCGCTCTACTAAACGATGTGAAAAATGAATGGGAGCGGGCATTAATACGGATTCAATTTCATTGCTGGCATAGCCAAACATTAAGCCTTGGTCACCTGCACCTTGTTCGTGATCATCGCTATCATCTACGCCCATAGCAATATCAGAAGATTGTTTGCCAATGGCATTTAAAACCGCACAGGTTTCCCAGTCAAAGCCTGCTTCGCCATCATAGCCAATTTCTTTAACAACTTTTCGAACGACGGCTTCGGTATCGACCCATGCCTTAGTTGTGATTTCACCCGCTAAGATGACCATGCCTGTTTTTATCATGGTTTCACAAGCAATACGTGATTGTGGGTCTTGCTTTAATAAAGCATCCACAACAGCATCGGAAATTTGATCCGCCATTTTATCAGGATGGCCTTCAGAAACAGATTCTGAGGTAAATATATAATTTTGACTCATGAGAAGTACCTTTAATGTTAAATAATAGATATAAAAAAGGCCGCTAATGCGACCTTTTAAAAAGATGGTGGGCCCTCCCAGACTTGAACTGGGGACCTGCCGATTATGAGTCGGATGCTCTAACCAACTGAGCTAAGGGCCCTATATAAATTATTATTCACCTTCGAGAAAACATCTAAGTCTTTCTGAACGTGAGGGGTGTCTGAGTTTTCTAAGCGCCTTGGCTTCAATTTGACGAATTCGCTCTCGTGTGACATCAAATTGCTTGCCAACTTCTTCTAAAGTATGGTCGGTATTCATATTAATACCAAATCGCATGCGTAATACCTTGGCTTCTCGTGTGGTTAAGCCGCTTAAGATATTTTGTGTTGATTCACGCAAACCTGCAACGGTAGCCGATTCTACAGGGGAAAGCACCTTTGCATCTTCGATAAAATCGCCTAGGTGAGAATCTTCATCATCACCAATAGGCGTTTCCATTGAAATGGGTTCTTTAGCAATCTTCAACACTTTACGAACTTTATCTTCTGGCATTTCCATGCGTTCTGCCAGTTCTTCTGGGGTTGCTTCGCGGCCCATTTCTTGTAAAATTTGTCGTGAAACACGGTTTAATTTATTAATGGTTTCAATCATATGCACAGGAATACGGATGGTTCGTGCTTGATCTGCAATAGAGCGTGTAATGGCTTGTCTTATCCACCACGTTGCATAGGTTGAAAACTTATAGCCGCGACGGTATTCAAATTTATCAACGGCTTTCATTAAACCAATATTACCTTCTTGGATTAAATCTAAAAACTGTAAACCACGATTAGTGTACTTTTTAGCAATTGAAATAACCAATCTAAGGTTAGCTTCAATCATGTCTTTTTTAGCGCGTCTTGATTGTGCTTCACCAATCGACATTCGGCGATTAATATCCTTAAGTTCTAAAATAGAAAGTCCTTGTGTTTCTTCTATTACAAGTAATTCTAGTTGTAATTTTTTAAGTTGTTTTTCATGCGCTTTTATAACGGAAAAATAAGGATTTTTATCCGTTTCTTTTAAGTAGGGTGTTAGCCATTTAGGGTTTGATTCATTTTTGCTGAAGGATTGAATAAATTCTTTCCGTGGCATTTTTGCTTTGCTCACAAAAATCATTATGATTTGTTTTTCTTTTTGCCGAATAGTAGTGGCAATAAGGTTTACTTTGGCAATCATTTTTTTAAGATATTGCAATGACCACTTAAAGGCTAAAAAAGAGTCTGCTAATTCTGAAAAGGCTCTATCTGATTTGTCACTGGAATAACCATTTTTTTCAAAAACCGCTAAGGAAGATTCTAAGCTAATTCTTAATTCTTTAACTTTAATATCAATTTTTTCAAAATCAATTCCCTTGTCTTCTTCCTCTTCGTCGTTATTTTCTTCTTTTGTTTTTAGAGCGGAGAGACCGTTTAAATTTTCAGGTTCGCCTAAGTCACTTAAGCCTGTCATTAAATCTGAAAATTTTAATTCAGAACTTTCATTACCAAGGTTAGTATACTCATCAAGAAAAGTTTGAACGATATGGAATGAGCGAGAAATAGCCGTTATAATGTGCTGTTGACCCTTTTCAATCCGTTTTGCAATTTTAAGTTCTTGCTCGCGGGTTAAAAGTTCAACAGAACCCATTTCACGCATATACATACGGACAGGATCGGTGGTGCGGCCAAATTCACTGTCAACCGAGGCTAATGCAGCGACTTCTGCTGCTGCGGCATCATCATCATCGGTGCTAACAACGGTACTAGAAGAGATAATAGTGTCGGCATCGGGGGCAGTTTCATGAACTTGAATCCCCATATCGGTAATCATCGCAATGATTTCTTCTATTTGTTCGGGGTCAACGATATCACCAGGTAGGTGGTCATTAATTTCCGTGTACGTTAAGTACCCTTGTCTTTTGCCTTTAGCAATTAATTGTTTGAGTTGAGATTGTTGCTGTTCTTGGTTCATTGTTTTCCTACAAAAAAATCAGCAAGCCCTGACTGAACAGAAAATTCTAACATAAAATTGAGAGAAAATGTTAGTTATTTTTTCCAAGTATTTTTAATAAAATTTCTTTTTCTTGCATAGTTAATTGTTGATGCCTTTCTTTAACCAGTAGGGTGTTTAGATATGATTCTTGCGCGTGTTTCATTAGATTATTAAGACTATCAATAAATGTTTTTTCGATAATTTCTTTTGAGGCATTATCAATATTTAAATTATAAGCCGCCAACGTATTTATTATTTTTTCATCTTTTGTGTCACGATAATACTCAAGTAGTAACCCCATGTTAGTAGGTTTTCTATCTGAAATAGTATTCAAGATGCTTTTAAGAACTTGATAACCCGAAAAATTTAAATAGCCTCCATCAGATATTTTTTTGATAGCGAGTGGTGATAGCCAAGAATTTTGTATTAACAAGGCGATGGTATAGCGTGTAAGAGATAGCTTGGGTTTTTTTAGTAATTTTTGTTGTTGGTTCGTTTGAATAGGCGGCGGTGAAAATTGGCTAAATTTATGCTCAGATAATGTTTGCAAACGCGCTTGCATCATTTTTTTAAACACGCCATTGGGTATTTTTTGTAAATGTGGTTGAGCCTGTGTAATAAGGTTTGAGCGTCCTTCCAGTGTGGTCAAATTAATATTTTCACTTAGTTGCTTAAAAAAATAATCCGATAAAGTTTGTGAGGATAAAATTCGCTGCTCAAAAGTCTCCAATCCTTCTTGGCGAATGAGTGTGTCGGGATCATCGCCTTGTGGTAATA
This sequence comes from Methylococcales bacterium, assembly GCA_023146575.1. Classification (GTDB taxonomy): domain Bacteria; phylum Pseudomonadota; class Gammaproteobacteria; order Methylococcales; family Methylomonadaceae; genus WTBX01. The sequence goes on along the minus strand of JAGLBU010000237.1, from coordinate 562 downwards.
ACATGACCTTAATTTGTCGCCCATCTTTTAGAGTTGGCATGGCAGTTTCAATAGCACGCCAAGCCGCTTTTTCACCTGCTTTATCACCATCAAAACAAAACACCAGCTCAGAACTGTAACGAAATAAAATCTCTAAGAGTTTTTGGGAGGTTGCAGTGCCAAGGGTTGCAACTGCGTAATGAATTTTAAATTGGGCCAGTGCAATTACATCCATGTAGCCTTCAACAATTAAAATCTGTTCAGGTTTATTTTTATGCTGTAAAAGTTCATATAAACCATAAACTTCGTTACCTTTAGAGAAAACCTCGGTTTCTGGGGAATTAAGATATTTTGGCAAGCTGTCATCTAAGACTCTGGCACCAAATCCAAGTACACGTCCTCGTTTATCACGGATGGGGAACATTAAACGACCTCGAAAACGATCGTAACTGCGTTGTTCTTTTTCGACTAACAAGCCTGAATCAAGTAAAAGTTTACGGTTAAAATGTTGACTCAGTTCATTCCACGCATTGGGGGAATAGCCCAGCATAAAATCGCGTGCAATAACACCGCTAACACCACG
>JAGLBU010000236.1 GCA_023146575.1 Methylococcales bacterium | reverse complement strand
GGCGCGAATCAAGGCGATATTACCGAGGATTTTTTTTATAATAGTTTAATTGTTAATAACCGTTTAGGGGTATTACAATTTGATGATGTCACTAAAAACATGGAAAAACACCGTGGTAAAATTCACGAAGAATACGATATATTTTTAACCAACGGTGAGTCCATTGCCATTATTGAGGTGAAATATAAAGCCCATTTGCAAGACGTTAAAAAATTAGAACGAAAATTCTATAATTTTAAAAAACTCTTTCCTATTTATAAAGACTATAAATTATATGGCGCGATGGCTTCCTTTTATTTTAATCAAGACACCAAAGATGAGTTATTAACACAAGGGTATTTTATTCTTGAGCGCTGTGGCGATTTAATTCAATCCTCAAACCAAGATTTTTTGAAAATCGCTTAAAGCCCCTTTTTCAGATTACGATTATATGAGTCTAATTTTTAAAAATAATGGTAGAACACAATGACCGATGATGACCTTAAAGCATTAGTAGCGAGCCTTGCGGTGGCTCAACAAGAAACCGATAGAAAGTTAGATAAAGTCGCTAAAATTTTGGGTGGAATTAGCATGGCGACGTTAAACACTTTATTAGCCGACATAAAATTGGCGCATCATTCCTAAATCTTCATGCTCTAAATTATGGCAATGATAAAGAAATAAGCCTTTGTAATCGTGAAAAGGTTTGATGATTTCGACTTCTTCATTTGGCATAACTAACACCGTATCTTTCCAGCCACTATCAATAAAACCGTCTTTAACCGTGTTGTAAGCGGCGTGATCATTGCCTTTATAGGTTCTTGAAAGAATTTGATATTGTTGTCCATGTAAATGAATCGGATGCGCCATTGCCATCATACTTCCCATGCGTCCACTGTGATCGTGGAAGATTTTAATTTTTTTATACGAGCCTAATTCCACCTGTTCCATTTTAGTGGCTTTATACATTGCAAAAGATCGCCCATTAATACGCGCCTGCATTCGTCCCATCGACAATGCAATCGGTAATGGATTATCGGTATTATTAACCATTGATTCCGTAAAACGTTTGATAGGGATAAGCTGGGAAGGCAGTTTTGGTGAATCACTCACTTTTTGGGTAACCTTAAAACGCGCAATGGTAAATTTTGACCCTTGTGTTAAATTTGCGGACATTTTTCGCCCCATACGTTGGTACATCATGGACATCACGCCATCATAGGGAAGGCTAACCAATTGACGACTTGTACCGATTTTTTGATCGCTAAAATCTAACCATAAATCCAAACGTTCGGCAGGTGAGAACATTATATATGGACGGGTTTCAGGTTTTTCAAGCAAGCCGCCGTCCGTCCCAATCACCGTAATGGGCGAGCCATCATCCCACGCCAATTTATAAATACGCGAATTGGAACCATTAAGCGCTCGAAACCGATACGCACGGGATTTAACCGAAAACTCAACATCTGGTTTGCCATTGACCAAAATAGTTTCCCCTAAAAAACCAAACATTCGTTCTGGCATTCGTTGGACATAAACTAATTGATTTTTTTGATCGAACGTACGATCTTGAATTACCAACGGTAAGTCATATTCATTACGAGGGAGGTCAAGCACTTGCTCTTGTGCATCACTGACACGAATCATCCCCGATAAGCCGTTATAAACTTGCCGACCCGTTTCACCGTGCGTATGCGAATGATAAAAATTTGTCCCAGCGCTGTTTAAAACTTCAAACTCATAAACATAGCGTTGACCTGAGGCAATCGCATACATCGGATGACCATCGCTATGCTGTGGAACGTGCATTCCATGCCAATGAATAATAGAAGTTTCACCGAGTTGATTATCAAAAAAAACGCGGACTTTTTGCCCTTGTTTTAAATTTAAAATAGGCCCTAAATAATTATCTTTAAGCGTTAAAACACTGTTGGGGTCGCCTTTTAAAACTCGCGCATAAAATTTTTGAACCTGTGTTTTTTCTCCGCGATTTAAAATATTTACGGAGGCAGGTTTGGCGCTAAACTCTATTTCGACATCGGCTTTAAAATTAGGATTGGGTGCATTTTTTATTTTTTGAGAAGTGTTTGCGAATAAAAACGTAGGAAAAGTGGCTGCCGCCATGCCTAGCGATGAATATTTTAAAAATTGTCGGCGATTGATGCGATTACTCATGATTAAAAACTAAAAAGTTAGTAAGTGGTGAATTATTAATATACAAAACAATACACGCCTTTTAATGGACATGCAAGCCTCATTTTTTGTCTGAAAATAGACGCGAATCAATTCAGAAATTTACGTTATAATGAAGCTTTTATTGATGATTGATTGAGCATTGTGTCGAGTTTACAGAACGATTTAACCACTTTTCAGGGATTGATTTCGGCTTTACAGGCGTATTGGTCAGAACAAGGCTGTGTTTTGTTGCAACCTTTGGATTTAGAAGTTGGTGCGGGGACGTTTCACCCTGCGACTTTCTTGCGTGCCATTGGTCCTGAGCCGTGGAATGCCGCCTATGTACAACCGTCTCGCCGTCCAACCGATGGGCGTTTTGGTGACAACCCCATGCGTTTGCAACACTATTATCAATATCAAGTCATTTTAAAACCTTCGCCTGATAATATTCAAGACTTGTATTTGGATTCCTTACGCCATTTAGGGTTGGATTTATTGGAACACGATGTCCGCTTTGTGGAAGATAATTGGGAATCCCCCAGTTTAGGCGCGTGGGGATTGGGTTGGGAAGTGTGGCTCAATGGGATGGAAGTCACCCAGTTTACCTACTTTCAGCAAATTGGCGGTTTAGAATGCAAACCTGTGGCGGGTGAAATAACCTACGGCTTAGAACGCATTGCTATGTACATTCAAGGCGTTGAAAG
>JAGLBU010000235.1 GCA_023146575.1 Methylococcales bacterium | reverse complement strand
GATTTTTTATTCAATAGTTTTAATACTTATGAGCAAGAGTGTGAAAAACTGATTGAGAAAAACTTAGCTTTACCAGCGTATGAAATGGTATTAAAAGCCTCGCATTGTTTTAATTTACTGGATGCGCGTCATGCGATTTCAGTGACCGAACGCCAACGCTATATTTTACGGGTTCGTAATATGGCAAAATCGGTTGCTAAAGCCTATTACGAACGCCGTGAAGCCTTGGGTTTTCCGCTTTGTAAAGAACAATAATCGCTTAGGCTTTTACTAAAATTTCACCGCGCCCGATTTCAGAAACATCGCCGCTATAGCGTTGTACTCGATTAAAAGCTATTTTAGTATTTGCAAACTTAGAATCATAGCGCTTGAAGGAATTAAATAATAAAAATAAGAACGAGAGGCTGTGCAAACCACAATCTTCGAAAGTTGCTGATAAAACGGGTTGTTGCCAGAGTAATAACGTGCCTCGGCGCATGGCATAGCCGATAAAGCCTCCTGTCGTTCCCATTACCGCAATTGTGCCTGCGGTCATTCGAGAGCCACAATAATCACCGACATTGCCTTCAATTAAAATCGTGCCTCGGCGCATATGATCACCGACTCGGTCGCCTGCATTGCCTTTCACAATCACCGTGCCGCCTTTCATGCCTTGTTTATTGCCGATTAAAGCGCCGCCTAAAAAATCACCGACATTGCCTTCAATAATCAATTGACCTTTTTTCATTTCACAGGCGGCAAACATATCCGCATTGCCTTCAACTTTAATAATACCTGATTGCATTTCCTGCGCTAGATATGCGCCAGCGTTGCCTTTGACGGTTATTGTGCCGCCCTCTAAACCTTTACCAATACAGTCTAGTTTTTCAAAGCTGTTTTGAATGATGATGTTTTGAACATCTGAACCCGATAAATAAAACAACTCATCAACGGTGATCAATATTTTGCCGCATTGTAATTTTATCGCCCGAATTTCATCAATTGATTTATCCACTAATAATTGGCAGACTAAAGGTGACATATCGACACGCTGGTCGGGTTTTGTTTTTAACTTAAAGGTTAAGGCGCTCATGCCATGATCTCCTGTAAATGAAAGTGATGAGGGCCGAGTTTACCACCGTAATTCCCCGCGCTAATACGTTTAATGCCATTATCTGCCCCTATTTCACAAAAGGTTTCCATACCGATGCGCATGGCTTTATCAATATCTTCTTTAGTTAAGCCGTCAATGACGATTTCCATCACCGATTCAATGTCAGCCGATAAAGCGGTTTTGGTCATGCCTTTGAGGGTAGGGCAGAAGGCATCATTACTGGAGGCATTTAAGGCTTTATATTTAGAACCGACTTTAGACCCTGAGCGTACTACACCCCCAGGGAAAGGCAGGACAATATTGGGCAGTTTTCGCATAGCATCAACGGCTTTTTCACAGGCCTCAAGCGCGGCGATTTCAGAGGTTGCTAACACTAATAAATTGCCCCCACCAATGGCATTCACTTGCGAGGT
>JAGLBU010000234.1 GCA_023146575.1 Methylococcales bacterium | reverse complement strand
CCTTCTTTTGGGGAAAGCCCCGTGGTCTCTGTATCAAGAACAATTTGTCGCGTATATTTTTCGCTCATTTATGACTCTAAAAAATAAGGTTAAAAAACAGCCATTCTTATCAAAAAAATATATAAATGATTTCCTTGACGCGAACGCATAAAAAAAGTAGTCTAAAAAACTTTTTTAGAATAAAAACAATAATAACAGGGTTCGTCCCTATCTTCACAGATTGATTTCAAAGGTATAGTTATGGAACTTAGTGGTGGGCAAATTGTTGTCCAGTGTCTAAAAGACGAAGGCGTAGAGTTTATTTTTGGCTATCCAGGTGGTGCGGTATTGCATTTATATGATGCGCTCTTTCATCAAGATGAGCTAAAACATATATTGGTCAGACATGAGCAAGCGGCCACCCATGCCGCTGATGCCTATGCACGAGTCACGGGAAAAGCAGGCGTGGTTCTGGTCACTTCAGGGCCTGGTGCGACTAATGCTGTGACAGGAATTGCCACCGCCTACATGGATTCCATCCCCATGGTGGTTATTTCAGGACAAGTCCCCTCTTCGGTGATCGGCAGTGATGCGTTTCAAGAAGTTGATATGGTCGGGATTACCCGTCCCTGTGTAAAACATAATTTTTTAGTAAAAGACCCTAGGGATATTGCCGAAACACTTAAAAAAGCCTTTTATATTGCGACCACAGGACGACCTGGGCCTGTGGTGGTTGATATCCCCAAAGATATAACCGATCCTGCGATAAAAGTGCCGTATAAATACCCTAAAAAAATATCCATGCGCTCTTATAATCCTGCGTTAAAAGGTCACAGTGGGCAAATTAAAAAAGCCTTCGAGCTCTTAATATCGGCTAAAAAACCAATCATCTATGCAGGTGGTGGGGTTATTTTAGGCAATGCCAGCAAAGAACTCACTAAGTTAACCAGAACCTTAGGTTTTCCTTTAACCCACACTTTAATGGGACTTGGCGGCTATCCTGCTACCGACAAACAGTTTGTAGGCATGTTAGGCATGCACGGTACATATGAAGCTAACATGGCAATGCACGAAAGTGATGTTATTTTAGCCATCGGCGCACGATTTGATGACCGCGTTACAGGAAAATTAGACCGTTTTTGCCCCTATGCCAAAATTATACATATTGACATTGATCCTGCCTCCATCGCTAAAACCGTCAGAGTTGATATTCCCATTGTCGGTGAAGTGTCATCGGTATTAAAAGACCTTATTCATTTAGCAAAAGAAAAAATGGATAAACATCATCATAAATCACTAGAGCCATGGTGGGATCAAATACAAATTTGGCGCGATGTTGATTGCTTAGAATACGACCGTGATAGCCGTATCATTAAACCTCAATACGTGGTTGAACAGCTCTATGAGGTCACACAAGGGGATGCCATCATTACCTCAGATGTAGGGCAACATCAAATGTTTGCGGCTCAATATTATCCTTTTAACAAACCACGTCGTTGGATTAATTCAGGAGGCTTAGGCACAATGGGCTTTGGTTTACCTGCTGCCATTGGTGCAAAATTGGCTTTCCCTGATCAAGACGTTGCTTGTATTACGGGGGAAGCCAGTATTCAAATGTGCATTCAAGAATTGGCCACCGCATCTCAATACGACACCCCTGTAAAAATTATTAATTTAAACAACCGTTATATGGGCATGGTGCGCCAGTGGCAAGAATTTAACTATGAAAGCCGTTATTCGCACTCTTATATGGATGCTATCCCTGATTTTGTAAAACTCGCCGAAGCTTATGGTCATGTGGGAGTGAAAATTGAAAAACCAGAAGACGTGCGCCCTGCCTTAGAAGAAGCTTTTGCACAAAAAGATCGTACTGTCTTTTTAGATATTTTAACTGACCGTACCGAAAATGTTTACCCTATGATTGAATCAGGCAAAGCGCATAACGACATGAAATTACGCGTCGCCTTAGACACCCCAATTAATCGGGAGTTAGCGTAATGAGACACGTTATTTCAATCCTTATGGAAAATGAAGCGGGCGCATTATCCCGTATTTCAGGACTTTTCACCGCGCGTGGTTATAACATTGAATCCCTCACCGTTGCTGAAACCCAAGATAAAACCTTATCACGAATGACATTGGTCACACGTGGCAGTGATGAAGTGGTTGAGCAAATCACTAAACAACTCAATAAATTAATTGATGTCGTAAAACTTAACGACTTAGAAGAAAGCCCCCACATTGAACGCGAATTAATGCTGATTAAAGTTAAAACCAACAGTAATAACCGTGAAGAAACCAAGCGGACGGCTGAAATTTTTCGCGGAAAAATTATTGATGTCACCACTCACACCTATGTAATCGAAATGACAGGCGCATCCGATAAACTGGATGCATTTCTCTCAGTGCTTGAAGAAGACATCATCATTGAAGTCGTGCGCTCAGGGGCAACAGGCATTTCACGCGGGGAAAAAGGCTTACACCTTTAACATTTTTGATTTTCCATCAAAAAAACTTATTTACCACAACCAACAAGAGATAAAACATGCAAGTTTATTACGACAAAGACGCGGATCTTTCAATCATCAAAAGTAAAAAAGTGGCCATTATTGGCTACGGCTCACAAGGCCACGCACACGCTAATAATTTAAAAGATTCAGGCGTTGATGTTGTCGTCGGTTTACGTGCAGGTTCAA
>JAGLBU010000233.1 GCA_023146575.1 Methylococcales bacterium | reverse complement strand
TGATAATTTCCTGTGTCAGGTTCATTGGATTCATCTAAGACTTTAAATAAACTATCGGCGGCGGCAATACCTTTTTGTACGTGGCTATTCGCTTCACTTAATTGGCGAATCGGTCTTGGTAGAAAAAAGGCGGCGGTTAAGTAACTGACAAACTCCCCTGCGCTGGAGTCCTCCATTAAATAAAGGGCTAAATACATTAGTGCGGCTAAGGTGATGCCGATTAAAAGTTGTAATAAAGGATTGTGAATTGCCATCGTGGTGGCAAGCTTTAAACTTTGGCGTTGATTAAATCGACTGCCATCTAAAAAACGCTGTTTTTCATAGTCTTTACCGCCATAACTGCGTACCACCCGATTGCCGTTAATCATTTCGGAGGTGATGTGGGAGATATTACCGACTGAATCTTGAATCAGTTTACTTAGACGGCGTAATCGCTTGCTCACGTAGGACACCATCAAGACGATAAAAGGGGTTACACATAAAAAGATGAGTGATAATTGCCATTGGATATAAAATAAATAGCCTAATAAACCTATTACGGTTAAGCCTTCGCGAACAAAAGTTCGCACTGCATCGGTGGTTGCTTGCGTGACTTCATTCACGTTGTGGGTAATGAGCGACATTAAATAGCCGCTATTTTTGGAATCAAAAAAACCTGTGGGGAGTTGGGTGTATTTATTAAAAATATCACAGCGTAAATTATGCACCACATTGGTGGAGACTTTGGCTAAAAAATAGGTGCCTAAATACGTACCAATGCCTCGAACAATAATTAAGCTTAATAAAAAAACGGGCAACATCATCATGGCTTCTTTATTTTTAACCTGTAAGGTATCCACAATATATTGGATTAAGGCGGCAAATAAAGGCTGGGTCGCTGCATAGATTAAATAGCCTAAAATACTAATAGCAAAGGCTTTCCAAAAAGGTAAAACATAGCTAAATAAACGGTTATAACTTTTAATGGCACTTTCTTTTGGCGGTTTTTTTGCTTTCACGGTAACTTTTATCTCTGCATTTTAAATTTAAATGATGAACAGTGGTTTAATGAGCGTGGCTTGGGTGTAAACTAAAATTAATTTATTTTTAAGCGGTTAAATTTTTATGAATTATCTAAAACGTAAGGCTATTTTTGAACGTTTAGCCCTTGCTATTCCCGACCCTTCTACCGAATTAAATTACAGCAGTGACTTTGAGCTTTTAATCGCGGTGGTGTTGTCCGCTCAAGCCACAGATAAAGGTGTAAATAAAGCCACTGCAAAATTATTTCCCATCGCCAATACGCCTCAAGCGATTGTTAATTTAGGGCTTGATGGCTTAAAATTTTATATCAAAACGATTGGGCTGTATAACACCAAAGGCGCAAACATTATAAAGCTTTGTCGGATGCTATTAGATCAGTATCAAGGTGAGGTTCCAAAAACACGCGAAACCTTAGAGAGTTTAGCAGGTGTAGGGCGGAAAACGGCAAATGTTCTACTAAATACCGCTTTTGGTGAGCCAACGATTGCGGTTGACACCCATATTTTTAGAATTGCAAATCGTATCCCTTTAGCCACTGGGAAAACGGTGTTAGAGGTTGAAAAGAAACTGATGAAAAATATCCCTAAGCAATATTTACTTGATGCGCATCATTTACTTATTTTACATGGACGCTATACCTGTATTGCCCGAAAGCCTCGCTGTCAAAATTGTGTCATTGAAAATTTATGTGAGAATACTCACAAAAATATTTAATTAAGCATAGTGGTTAGATCTTAATATGCGTTACAATGCTTAGGCAATGTTTTACTGAGTAAAACATTGTGTCAAGTAACAAAAATAATAATAGCTTGACGACTAATAATTATAACTTTTTAAGAGAGAACTATGAAAAAATTAAACGCGACGGCGATAACGACTGCTGTAATTTCCACTTTAGGTGCTAGCACTGCTGTAAATGCAGACAGTAATCCTTTTGCTATAAGTGTACTATCTGATGGCTATATGCAACTTGCTAAAGCTGATACCCAATTAGCGGTACCAGAAACGACCACTAAAAAAGCGGAAGCTTCCTGTGGTGAAGGCAAATGTGGTGAAGGCAAATGTGGCGGTAAAGATAAAAAGCCTGAAAAAGCCAAAGAAGGGAAATGCGGCGAAGGCAAATGCGGCGATATGATGAAAGACGGCAAAATGAAAAAAGGTCACGAAGGTAAATGTGGCGAAATGATGAAAGGCAAAGCAGGCGCTTGTGGCATGGATAAAAAAGCCAAAGAAGGTAAATGCGGCGAAGGTAAATGCGGCGACATGATGAAAGGCGACAAAATGAAAAAAGGCCTTGAAGCTTCTTGTGGCGAAATGATGAAAGGCAAAGAAGGCGCTTGTGGCATGGATAAAAAAGCCTCTGCTAAAACCACTAAAGAAGGTAAATGTGGTGAAGGCAAATGTGGCGACATGATGAAAGGCGATAAAATGAAAAAGGGCCTTGAAGCTGCTTGCGGCGAAATGATGAAAGGCAAAGAAGGCGCTTGTGGCATGGATAAAAAAGCCAAAAAAGCAGAACCTAAAAAATCAAAAGCGAAAGGTGGCTTTGGTTTTCTTTACAGCAAAGATAAATAGTCCTTAATTTATCGGCTACCACCTTATTTCTATTGATAGAACATTCGCGGCAGACTCTGGTAGTCTGTCGCACTTATTTTAAAGGCATTGAAATGGACACAACACGCAATTTAATTCAAGGTTCAGGGCTTGGTTTACGCCGTTCATTTTTAACAGAAATTATTGAAAACCCCGCGCCTCAGGTTGATTTTTACGAAGTTGCTCCCGAAAATTGGATTCCGCTTGGGGGAAAACTAGGCAAACAGTTTCGAGCCATGACCGAGCGCTATGATTTTATTTGTCATGGTTTATCGTTGTCGATAGGAAGTTCTGATCCCTTAGACGAAAAATTTGTTCATCAAGTCAAAGACTTTATGCGTGAACATCAAATGAAATTTTACAGTGAACACTTAAGCTATTGCAGCTCTGAGGGTCATATGTATGATTTAATGCCGATTCCCTTTACCAGCGATGCGGTCACACATGTCGCAGACCGTATTAAACGTGTACAAGATATTTTAGAACAGCGACTGGTGATTGAAAATGTTTCTTATTATGCCGAACCTGGTAAAGAAATGACCGAAATTGAGTTTTTTAATGCTGTGGTTGAAGAAGCCGATTGTGATGTTTTACTGGATGTTAATAACATCTACGTTAACAGTATTAATCATGGCTATAATGCCGAAGCCTTTTTAAAATCAATCCCTGCGCATAGAATTACTTATGCCCATATTGCTGGTCATTATGTAGAAGCTGATGATTTTCTGGTGGATACACATGGCGCTGAAATCATAGACCCTGTCTGGAAACTATTAGGCAAAGCCTATGAGTTATATGGTGTTTTTCCAACCTTATTAGAGCGTGATTTTAACATTCCTTCCATCGCTGAATTGATGAAAGAAGTAAAAACCATTAAAACTATTCAAAATTCATGGGGTAATGAGCATGAACGCATCTCTGCCTAACGATTTAGCTGGGGTTGATTTTAAAGCAAAACAGCTGGAATTTACCGCGTATATAAAAGACCCTTTTAATAACGCAATCCCTGCGGATGTAAAACCTCAGCGCATGGAAATGTACCGCGAATTATTTTTTAATAATGTGGGCGGGTTTCTGGATAGCAACTTTCCTGTCTTAAAAGCCTTACATACGGAAGATCAAT
>JAGLBU010000232.1 GCA_023146575.1 Methylococcales bacterium | reverse complement strand
ATTAAATTATATTCAAAAAAGTAATGCTAAAATTTAGCGCGAATTTAAGTGTTTTATTTACCGAAGCGCCTCTGATTGAACGTTTTGAACTGGCGAAAAAGCAAGGGTTTGAGGCGGTAGAAATTCAATTTCCTTATGAACTTCCCCCTGAAATAATACGACAGTGTTTAGATCAGCACCACTTAAAACTGGTGTTATTTAATGTCGGTGCGGATGATTTATTATGTGGCGGCGAGGGATTAGCCTCTGTACCAGAAAAACAGGGAGAATTTAAAACCGCCGTCACACAAGCACTTGAGTATGCAAAAATTTTAAAACCTAATTGTATTAATATTTTAGCTGGACGTTGTCAAGATCAGTCTAAAAAACAGCTCTATTTACAAACGTTTCTTAAAAATCTAGCTTATGCACTGACACAGCTTTCACCCCTTGGAATTACCACTGTTTTTGAAGCAATTAATACCTTTGATATGCCTGATTTTTTAATTCATAGCACCGAACAAATGTATCAAGTTCAACAAAAAATAAATCACCCTGATTTAAAAATGCAATATGATATTTATCACATGCATCGTATGGGGGAATCCTGCGCGAGTGATTTAAAAAAATACACGGATAAAATTGGGCATATTCAATTTGCCGATGCGCCACACAGAAGCCAGCCCTCAACGGGTGAAATTGATTTTAAAAAGCTTTTTTCAGTGATTAAGCAATCCAATTACGAAGGGTGGACTGGTGCTGAATATAACCCCATTGGTGAGACTCGCAATAGTTTTTTCTGGAAAACATTAACATAAAATATAAAATTTTCAAGCTATAACCCCTATCTCTTTACCCCTATTTGGCAGGAAGTTTTTAGGTGACACATGAAAAAAATAATCGAAATAATTATTGTGATCTCTCTTTTTATTTTTGCACCTTTTTTTATCTCTTTTAATGATTATCAAAAAACCCAGTTATTTCTTGATTCAGCAATCAAAACGAAAGGTAAGGTTATCGGATTTGAACTTGTCAGTGTAAAAAACACAACAAAAACAGGTTACTATTACACGGATGAAAATTTAGCCGTTATTCAATTTCAAACCCAAAAAGGGAATAGCATTATGTTTATTTCTAATGGTGACGTTGATGATTATGCTAAAGGAGACAAAACCGAGGTCTATTATTTAGCATCTAACCCCCAAGGTTCGGTGCGACTAAATAGTTTTTTAGCTTTAAGGGGCTATTCTCTATTTACTTTTTTACTGGGATTATTGTTTATCCCTGTCTGTTGGCTTTTTTATTTTAAAAAAACCAATGAAACGGAATAACGGGTGTTACGCAAACCTAAAATACTGAGATACCTGATGTTACACAGGTCTCAGCAACTCTTTTTTTTCTGTTTAAACTCAACTCCTCAATTTAGTGATAATTAGGCATCATAAAATTTTAATTCAGTAATAAAACGAAAATCTTTTACGTTGTAGGTAAATAATTCTAAATCATAGACTAATACGGTGGCGGCAATGAGTGCATTGGTCAGGCGTAAACGATGCGAAAACGCATATACTTTAATTAATTGACGGGCTAGTTGAAGTACCGCATCGGGTAATTCTAATAAATGAAACATGCCTAACGCTTTTTCGAGCTGGTGCATTTCTACTTTATTACGCGCACCTTGTAATAATTCCAATTCAACCACAGGGTTAATAAAAATTTGAATGTTTTTAGTGTGTAAATCTAAAACTTGATGACTGCGCCCATTTACAAAATCAATCAAAATACAGGTATCACAAAAAATAAACTTATCCATTACGTTGCCATCCTCGTTTTCGTAAATCCTGAGCAAAATCTGTCGTATTATTAATGTCATCAAATGCCAATCCTAAGGAAGTTTGATGCGGCTCTCTAAATTTTTCGGTAGGTGCTCTTGAATGCTGAAAGGGGTTAAGGCTTGGAATGTCGATCGCGATTGAGTTTTCATTTTCAGCAACATAAAACCGTAAGGCGCTCACAATAAAATCGTCTATCCGAAGATGTTGTTTATCGGCTAATGCTAAAATTTTTTGTTCTAATCTCAAATCATTTAATACGAACTGAATGGTTTGCATTGTTACTCTCAGGTTGGTTTTTTTAACACAGAAAATTTACTCTAATGGCAAATCATTTTTTAAGGTTGAGTAGAGCTGTTTTATAAGCTTTTCTTTACCATCTTTATTTTTATCTTCAAAACGTATATCATCGCCATCATCTAACAAATCTAGGCTAGTTTTAGTGGTTTTTTCAGCCGTAATCATGACACTTTCTACTTTTTTTTCTAATGTCAGTTTATAGGTTGCTTTTTCATAATCGTCTTTAAATGAAAAAAAGCTAACGTTATCGGACTCATTATGAGCATCATCAGGGTCATATTCGACAAAATATTCCCCTGTTTCTCGGTTACGATCACTAATTTTTATATTATTTAAGGATAACGCGGTTGCCAGTGTGTCCCATGCTTTATCAAAAGGTTGTTTCAAATTTAAATAATTAGAATCCAATAAACTAACCCTATTTTTTAACCCTGTTTTCGGTTTTTTTTCAGTAAGCGGTGGGCCTTCATTTTCACGATCCATAATCGCTAACGTGGGCGGCTGTTCAAGTTGATGATTATCTTGATATTTTGAAGGGGCGTTACAAGCACTCGCCCACAGCAACGTATTAATGGTTATGATAATTTTTAAGACCGCGTTATTTTTCATGAAAAATTAGTTATTTTTTCAGCAATATTACGTTTGTGGCTTAAAACAGGAAAGTTTTCTCGTATTTTGTGGAGTTTTGCGAGATTAATTTCAGCACAAACGATTCCCGAACCTGTTTTATGACAGCCTAATATTTTTCCCCACGGGTCAATAATCATACTATGCCCAAAGGTTTGGCGACCATTCACATGAAAACCACCTTGATTGGGCGCGATCACATAACATAAGTTTTCAATTGCCCGTGCGCGTAATAAAACTTCCCAATGTGCCTCGCCTGTTTTAGCGGTGAAAGCGGCAGGTGCTATCAAAATTTCTGCGCCATGTTCGGCTAAATAACGAAAAAATTCAGGGAATCTAAGGTCATAACAAATTCCCAGTCCTATTTTTCCAAAAGGACTCTCAATAATAATAGGTTTATTTCCAGCTTCTATGGAGTTGGATTCAAAATATTTTTCACCTGTCTCTGGGACAATGACATCAAATAAATGCGCTTTATCATACCGTGCCAGCATTTCACCTTGGTCATTAAAAACCAAACATGCCGCACGAATTTTGGTCTCATCATCTGCCACTAGTGGAATTGTGCCACCAATCACCCAAAGCTTGTATTTTAATGAGCAATTGGCTAAAAAATCTTGGATAACCCCTCTGCCTTGTACTTCTTTATGGGCAACTTTATCAAATTCATTCATCCCCATAATGGCAAAATTTTCAGGCAAAGTCACCAGCTTAGCGCCAAGTTTAGAGGCTTTTGCAATTAATTTTTCCGCCTCTAAAAGGTTAGCATTCACATTAGGGCTAGAGGCCATTTGAATCGCCGCGCATATTGTCATTTTATGATCCATTTTATTATTAATTTACCACCCATGAAAAATCCGTTAACCCACGCCATACTTGATGTAAAAAACCATCTT
>JAGLBU010000231.1 GCA_023146575.1 Methylococcales bacterium | reverse complement strand
GTTCTAAGATAAAAGCCTTCTTCATATTCTCCTGTGACGGTTTGAGCAATGGTGGTAGCGATTGTTCCCATGATTTTTCCTGCAATGGGTAATGCTTCAGAGCTTTTAGGAATGATTGAAATTTCGGTATCAATCCATTGTTTTCCAAGATCAATATCGCCTTTAAGAATAATTTTAGCGGGGATGGCATCAATAATAAGCCCATCGGTATGTGCAAGCCCTTTGTATAAATGATAATCGCCTTTTATATGATTAAAACGCAACCCTTTTTCATAAATATCTCTAAAATCCAGTTGAAAGCGTTTAATCCATTGTTCCATCGCTAATACGCCTAACATTCGCCCCACTCCAGGTTCAATACTCGAAATTCGCCCTTGCTCCAACAAAATTCCCACTTTGCCATTAAGCTCACTAAAAGAAAAGTCATAAGGCGGTTTTTGCCAATTTAGGTTGACATCAATTTGGGCAAGCGTTTCCTTTAAATCCTTACTTACGTTTAATTTGTGCAACAACTTACCAAACGTTTCAGCTTTAAAACGTCCTTCTATTTGAGTTTGTGAGCCAAGCTGAGTATTGCGCCAATGCCCTACCGAAAGCAAGCTATAATCATTCCCCGATAAACTAATACTATCAAAATAAACGTCATGACCTTCTCGCTGGCTACTAATATTCAACCGTCCTAAATCAACGCCACGCCATAATATTTTTTTACTATAAACCTGAATCAGCGGTAATTTTTTAAACACTGGTTGCGTTTTTTTTGTGACTGGAAATTTTAACGTCGCTAATTTCGATAGATCGACAAAATCTAAATTCAAATTATATTCGTCTTTATTACCGTTAAATTTTCCACTGAGCAGTGTG
Organism: Methylococcales bacterium; assembly: GCA_023146575.1. GTDB lineage: Bacteria > Pseudomonadota > Gammaproteobacteria > Methylococcales > Methylomonadaceae > WTBX01. Next base: position 689 of record JAGLBU010000231.1, on the reverse strand, counting down.
CTTTGAAAATTTCCACGTAGATTAGCGCCGTCCTTATTTAATTTTAAATGCACCGCACCTAAATTTTTATCCTCCAAAAATAATTGAGGCGTTTTGAGATCAACACGAAGGGGTAATAACGTATTGTTATTCGGTGTTTTTTGATGATTAATCAGCCGCATCCAATCTAAAGGTGCTAAACGTGGTTGATTAATTTGCAGATAAATTTCAGGCTGTGATAAAAATTTCACCGCTCCTTGTCCCCACCTTACATGTGCTGAATGTAATTTTTGTTGTGTTTTATCAACTTTTACACGCGCTTGAAGGGTTTTATTGTAGGATAATCGAATCGGTAATAAAGTTTGATTATTAACGGGAAAAGCAATTGTTAAAGGTCTTTTATCCCCTTGTTTTTTTTGCAAGCCTTTCGGTAATTTTAAGGAAATCCCTTGTAAATTTGACTGAATTTTAACCTGTGTCTCTTGGTTTTCATTGCTTGGAATACGGACGTTTAGTTGATAATCTGTTTTTCCTTGCGCTAAATTCAACCAAGGGGATTTAAAATTTAGGCGTAATTGTTCAGAAGCCACATTCCCTTTAACATCCACCTTAAAAACCGCCGCATTTTTTCTCAGTTGTGCGGTGATTGGGGAATCAAAAACGTTTGCGATTAACGTATCACTGTAAAAACCTTTTTCATCAAAAGAAAC
>JAGLBU010000230.1 GCA_023146575.1 Methylococcales bacterium | reverse complement strand
GGCGTATTTTTAAGCCATTTCAAGCCTGCCATAATATCCGTCTTCGCCTGAGCTTTAATGATTAACTCAGCATGCTCAGATAAAGAGGCAATTTTTGCTTGCACATTTTTAACCCTAAGCCCCTCTGACTGTGCCTGATTAATATTAATCGCCACGCTATCTTTTGAAAAAGAAACCTCGGCTTGAATGGCTTTAAAGTTTGGCCACAAATCCGCATACGCTAATTCAAGATCATTTAGATGAAAATCAACGTTAAAAACACCTTCTTTTTTATCAAAAGGAAAATCGTCTAAATGCCCTGAAAGATGAAGCCGCCCAGCACTTATTTCACCTTTTACAAACGCATTATCCAGCCAATTTAACAGATCTTTATCCATTAAAGTGACAGGATAATAGCGTTTCAACGCTTCCACAGCGTTAATATTGCCAAAGTGGGTTTGCAAATCAATCAACGAAGACGCATCCGATTTAAAAATTTGCAGTCTCATGGTATGTTGACTATTAAAATAAGGGGTTTTTAGGCTAAATTTTTCAGTGTTTAAAAACCATTGATGGGCAGATTGTCGCCAATGCAAGCGACCTTTTAATTGAGAAAGTTTAAGTGATTTTCGAAATATCTTGTCGGTTTTCAAGATCATATTTCGGCTATTAAGCGTTAAATAACCTTTTTTATCCGTCCCTTGAATCGAGCCTGATAAATTGGAGAGTTTAGGAATGTACTCAAGTCCTGTGATGGTAAGATGTTTAAAATCTACTTTAAGTGCATAGTGTTGCTGGGCTAAATCAGCAAAAATACGCCCTTTTGTTAACATCCCTGTTATGGCAATATTTTTTTTAGCAATCACATTATCTTTCATCCATGGGCTAAAAAATGGAGAAAACTGACTCAGTAACCGTAAATCAATTTGCCCAATTTCAGCACTGATTTTTTTTTCAGAACGGTTGTTTTGTTGATAATGCAAAAAAAAATCGGATTTTTTTAATTTCTTTCGACCAATATTGGTAAATAAATCCGCAACTTTTAATTTCCAATTATCTGCTTCACTTGCCCAATTAAAGCGTCCTTTGATGGATGTAAAATTTAGATTTTGATGATTTTTCCGTCGTAAATTTAAATTTTTTGCATGAATATTGCCTTTCAAGCCTCGTAATTCAGAGTTTTTAATCTCTCCCCATGCTTTAAACGTCCCTTGACCTTTCTTTAGAGTAAACTCAAAAGGCAATTCCCCCGTCAGTAATTTTGCAAACTCAATGTTTTCACCTTGCACAAAAACCTTGCCATTTAAGCTATTAGGCTCAAAAACATTACCTTTTATGTCAATCGTTATGCGTAATTTTTTTCCATATTCAGACGGAAGATAACTTAAAAAAAAAGCTTGATGACGATTGTGCAATGGATCGTTTTTAATCAACAGATTCACTTTTTTAAAGGTCACCGTTTTACCCTGTCTTTTTTTATTAAGCCAACTAATTTCACTGTTAATCAATTGATAGTACTGCCCTTGTAACAACCATAAAGGCTGGCCTTCGCCTCCATCTGTTTTTAAGCCGAGCAATGAAAAACGACCATCTTTTTGCCGAATAACCGATAATTTAGCCCCCACTAATGAGACACGCAGCGATTGCATTATTTGATCGTTTAATAAAACGTCTAATAAATTAATGCTAATGCGTAATTCTTTGAGGATAATCGTTTCGCTAGGGTTCGCTTTATTGAAAAGCGTGATATTTTGCAGAATAATTTCAGGATAAAACCGATGCATTGTAGCTGAAACGGTTTCAATGGTGACAGTGGTGTCAATAAAATCAGAAAGGACACGCTCTAAATCATTTTTGTAAAGATGAATAGTTAAAATGAAAAGGCGTAAGGTAGCAAGAAGAACAGCAATAACAACAAGAACGATAAAACAAAAGTAGCGTATGAAGCGAATTATCACGCATTATTCCTAATAAAAGCCTAAAAATTAGGTCGCT
>JAGLBU010000023.1 GCA_023146575.1 Methylococcales bacterium | reverse complement strand
GATGGCACAGCACGTAAATTGATTACCGAAAAAGAAGTTGATCTGCATTACTACAGCGTTATTTATGAAGCAATTGATGAAGTAAAACGCTCAATTAACGGTATGTTAGCCCCTGAAATACAAGAAAAAATTATGGGGCTTGCGGAGGTTCGAGATGTTTTTCGTTCGCCTAAGTTTGGTTCTATCGCAGGCTGTATGGTTATTGATGGTAATATGAAACGTAACTTACCTATTCGTGTGTTACGTGATAACGTGGTGATTTATGAAGGCCAGTTAGAATCCTTACGCCGTTTTAAAGATGATGTGAATGAGGTTAAAATGGGCATGGAATGTGGTATTGGGGTTAAAAATTACAATGATGTCAAATCAGGCGATCAAATCGAAGTCTTTGAACGCATTGAAGTGAAACGAGAAATTTAATTTATGGCACGAGAATTTGGACGCAGTGTTCGGGTTTCATCGCAAATTCAAAAAGAACTTGCCTTGGTTTTTCAGCGCGACATAGATGATTCCCGCTTAGGGTTTATTACCGTCAATGAAGTGGTCGTCACCAAAGATTTAGCGGTGGCGAAAGTCTATGTGACAATACTTAATGTCGATGAAAATGAAAAATCAGTACAAGTTAAGTTGTTAAATACGCTAGTACCGATGATTCGTCATCACTTGGCTAAACGAATGCGATTGCGGCATATGTCTGAGATACGATTTATTTACGATCATTCTTTTGATACGGGAATGCGCGTCAGTGAACTATTGCAAGAAACTAAAACTGATTCGGAACATGAATGACCCATGTCAAAACGAACATCAGGACTTAATATTCATGGGATTTTATTGTTAGATAAGCGCTTAGGGGTTTCATCGAATCGTGCCCTGCAAGAAGTGCGGCGTTTATTTAATGCTAATAAAGCAGGGCATACAGGCAGTTTAGATCCCTTAGCAACAGGTTTATTGCCTTTATGTTTCGGCGAGGCGACCAAAGTTTCAGCGTTATTGTTAGATGATAATAAGCGTTATTTGGTGGACATTCAATTAGGCGTTTTAACGGATACGGGTGATGCTGAAGGTGAAATTATTAAAACCGAGCCTATCCCTGAAATTTCACAAACATTACTAAATGAGTGTTTACAAGCGTTTACAGGGGAAAGTGAACAAGTTCCGCCTATGTATTCAGCGTTAAAACATCAAGGTAAAAAACTGTATGAACTTGCACGTGCGGGTATCACCATTGAGCGCAAAGCTCGAAAAATAACTCTATTTGAAATTAAATGCTTAAATCATACCAACGAAATTCTTACCTTAGAGGTTTTTTGTTCTAAAGGAACCTATATTCGTTCACTGGCGGAAGATATTGGGCAATATTTAAAAACGGTGGCAACAGTGAAAAGCTTGCGTAGATTGCAATCAGGGCAGTTTATGATTGAAGAAAGTTATACGATTGAGCAGTTAGCGGCAATGTCAGTAGAGACGTTAAAAAACTGTCTTTTAAGCGTTGATACGCCTCTATCTTTTATTCCACGTATAGAATTATCAGAAACACAAGCCGCTGCTGTGCTTCAAGGGCAAGCCATTGTGACAAAATATTATTCATCGGGTCAAGTAAGGCTGTATAATCAACAGCGTTTTTTAGGATTAGGAGCGTTATTTACCGATGGTAAACTTGCGCCTAAAAAAATATTTAACCTTTGATTTCTACACCCTATTGTGGAAATTAAACCCCATCATCATTGGATGATTTTTTTAATATTTATAATCGATAGGGATTAAAAATGCCTTTTACCACCGAACAAAAACAAGCTGTTATTGAAGAATACCGTTTATCAGATACGGATACAGGCTCAGCTGAAGTCCAAGTGGCTTTATTAACGGCTCATATTACGCATCTATCACCGCATTTTGCGGCGCATAAAAAAGATAACCACTCTCGTCGTGGTTTATTGAGAATGGTCAATCAACGTCGAAAAATGTTGGATTACTTAAAGAAAAAAGATGTTGAGCGCTATCGTGCCTTAATTGCGCGTCTAGGGCTACGCAAATAACTAAATCCTAAAACGGCACGTTCAGTGCCGTTTTTTATTACCCTCTTAAAACCCCATTTTATATAACCTTTATATAAGGAAGCCTTATAGTGAATCCTATCAGGAAAGAATTTCAATACGGTGATCAGCTTGTTATCTTAGAAACAGGTGAAGTTGCTCGTCAAGCCAATGCTGCGGTCATGATTAATGTCGAAGGCACGGTATTATTAGTCTCTGTTGTTGGTAAAAAAAAGGAACAAGCAGGTGACTTTTTTCCACTGACGGTTAATTATCAAGAAAAAGCCTATGCCGCAGGAAAAATTCCAGGTGGCTTTTTTAAACGCGAAGGTCGTCCCACCGAAAAAGAAACCTTAACCTCACGTTTAATTGATCGCCCGATTCGACCTTTATTTCCAGAAGGTTACACTGATGAAGTGCAAATCATCATCACAGTGATGTCACTAAACCCTGAAGTTGATCCTGAAATTCCAGCCCTATTAGGCGCATCAGCGGCACTTGCAGTATCAGGCTTACCTTTTAAAGGTCCGATTGGCGCGGCAACGATTGGTTATAAAGACGGTGAATATCTTTTAAACCCAACGATTAGCGATTTAGAAGGTTCTTTATTGCAACTGGCGGTTGCAGGAACACAAGATGCGGTTTTAATGGTGGAATCAGAAGCCCAGCGTTTATCAGAAGAAGTGATGCTGGATGCGGTATTGTTTGGTCACGAGCAAATGCAAGTTGCGATTAGCGCTATTAACGAATTTGCAACGACAGTTGGAATATCGCCTGAAGAGTGGGTTGCACCCGCCGTTGATAGCACCTTAGAAAAAGTGGTTACCAATGAAATTGAAGCAGACGTACAAGCCGCTTATAAAATTGCTGAAAAACTTAGCCGCCAAGACGCTTTAAAAGTGATTCGAAATACGGTTGTTGAAAAATTAACCGCCGATGCGGAATATGCAGAAAAAGATATTCGCGATATTATTGAACATTTAGAAAAAAGAGTGGTTCGTCAATCTATATTACAAGACAGCATCCGCATTGATGGTCGTGATCTCGTTACTGTACGCCCTATTAGTGTTAAAACAGGTGTTTTGCCTAGAACACATGGCTCCGCTCTGTTTACCCGTGGTGAAACCCAAGCCATTGTGGTGGCAACCTTAGGAACAGCGCGTGATGCTCAAATTATTGATGCCTTAGCAGGTGAATATAAAGATAACTTCATGTTGCATTATAATTTCCCTCCTTATTGTGTTGGCGAGACTGGTTTTGTCGGTTCTCCAAAACGCCGAGAAATTGGACATGGACGACTCGCTAAACGCGGTGTACAAGCGGTTTTACC
>JAGLBU010000229.1 GCA_023146575.1 Methylococcales bacterium | reverse complement strand
GCATAAAACTAACTACAGTAAAACAACGTCGTATTGCTCTTGAGTATATTCTCTTTCCGCTCGAAATTTAATCTGCACTTTCAAAAAAACCTCTAATTCCGATAACATATCCGCCGCTTCATCTAATAAAGCTTCTACCACTTCATTTGAAGCCAACACTAATAATTTATGAACCTTATATTGGCGTACTTCTCGGATAACCTCTCTAAAAATTTCAAGACAAATAGATTCTACGGTTTTTAAAACGCCACGTCCTTCACAGACACAACAAGGCTCACAAAGAATATGCTCTAAACTTTCACGCGTCCTTTTACGCGTCATTTCCACAAGCCCTAATTCTGAAACCGTGGTAATGTGTGTTTTTGCATGATCTTTTGCTAAATAACGCCCCAAAGCCTCTAACACCTGTTCTTTATGGAGGTCGCTTTTCATATCAATAAAATCAATGATAATAATACCGCCTAAATTTCGGAGCCTTAATTGCCGTGTCAAGGTTTGGCTTGCTTCAAGATTGGTTTTAAAAATTGTCTCTTCTAAGTTTCGCCCACCAACATAGCCCCCCGTATTGACATCAATAGTGGTCATCGCTTCTGTCTGATCAAAAACCAGATACCCACCTGATTTTAAAGGTACTTTTCTATCCAAGGCTTTTTTTATTTCGCCTTCAACATTATAAATATCAAACACAGGGCATTCACCTGAATAATGTTCAATCACAGGCACAATTTCAGGCACAAAAATCTTTGAAAACTCTATTACTCGTTGATAGGTTTCGCGAGAATCTATCCGTATGCGCTGTATTTTTTCATGGTGAAGATCACGAAGAATCCGTTCACTTAACGGAAAATCCTGATGTACCAAGCTTTTAGGTGCTGCTGCTTCAATTTTAAGTTTAATAGATTCCCACAATTGAATCAGGAATCTCATTTCCGATAATAAAGTGGTTTCTTCAATATATTCAGCCGCCGTTCGGGTGATAAAACCACCACAATCATTTTTTTTCTGAAATGCTATGATACAGGCTTTTAAACGTTGACGTTCTTGCGAACACTCAATACGCTGTGAAATACCCGCAGTTTTACTGTAGGGCATATACACTTGAAAACGCGAGGGAATCGAAATATCTGTGGTTAAGCGTGCGCCTTTAGAGCCTAATGGATCTTTTATGACTTGAACCACCACCACTTGTTTTTCGTGTAATGACGCTTCAATATTTTGAGAGTCTTTCTCTTTAACATTAAAGTCTGAAAAATGTAAAAAAGCCGCTTTTGGTAGGCCAATATCCACAAAGGCCGCTTGCATTCCAGGTAAGACTCGACAGACTTCGCCTTTATAAATGTTACCAACGAGACCGCGCTGAAGCACTCGTTCAATCACCAGTTCTTGTAAAATACCATTTTCGATGAGTGCAACCCGTGTTTCAGGGGGCGTTACATTAATTAAGATTTCTTCACTCATGGATAATATCAAGTCCTTGTTCGGTTAAAATTTCAGCGGTTTCAAATAAGGGTAACCCCATTACGCCTGAAAAACTACCCTTAATCGTTTGAATAAAAATACTCCCTATCCCTTGAATCGCATAACCCCCCGCTTTATCGTAAGGTTCTTTTGTTTCCCAATAGGATTTTATTTCACGCTCAGTAATGACACGAAACACCACATCTGTGATGCTAACCCGTTGCCAATGTTGTTTTCCACGTAAAGAAATTGCACTATAAACCTGATGCGTTTGTCCCGATAATTGCCGCAACATTTCAGCGGCATGCGATTCATTTTCAGGTTTTCCCATAATCTGCTTATTTAAGATAACGGTTGTATCTGCCGCTAAAATAGGAAGG
>JAGLBU010000228.1 GCA_023146575.1 Methylococcales bacterium | reverse complement strand
ACATTGCATACCAACGATGCCCCGCAAACCATTAACCGACTCATGCAAATGGGGATTGAACCGTTTAATATTGTCTCGGCGGTTAATTTAGTGATGGCACAACGACTGGCACGGCGATTATGTGCTAAATGTAAAGAACCTGCAGAATTTTCAGATAAAATTTTACTCAAATATGGCTTTAAAGCGGAAGAATTGAAAGACTTTACGGTTTATAACCCTGTGGGCTGTGATCGTTGTAATCGCGGTTATAAAGGCCGAGTCGGGATTTATCAAGTGATGCCCGTGACTGAAAAAATTAAAAAACTTATCCTTGCGGGGGGGAATGCGATGGAGCTTGCAGAGTTAGCAAAAGAAGAGGGTATTAACGATCTTCGTGCATCGGGGTTGTTAAAAATCAAGCAAGGGATTACCACATTAGAAGAAATTGATCGGATCACAGGAGAATAAATCATGGCAACGGATACCAACCCGATTGATTATGTTTATAAAGCAAAAGATAAAAAAGGTACGATTACTAAAGGTGAAATTAGTGCCTTAAATGACGTCGCGGCACGTAAAGAATTACGGAGCCGTGGGGTTAAAATCATCACCCTTAAGAAAAAACCTAAAGACTTATTAGGACCTCGAAAACAAGCGATTGTCACCAAAGATATTTGTATTTTTGCACGTCAATTAGCCACGATGTTAGAGGCAGGGGTGCCACTGGTACAATCGTTTGATATTATCGGCAAGGGGCATGAAAACGCCAGTATGGCAGAGTTAATTTTAGGCATTAAAGTCGATGTGGAAAGTGGGGATACCTTAGGGCAAGCATTGAAAAAACGGCCACTGTATTTTGATGACTTATTTTGTAACCTTGTCGAAGCGGGTGAACAAGCAGGAGTATTAGAAGGCTTACTGGATAAAATTGCCACCTATAAAGAAAAATCAGAATCTATGCGTGCAAAGGTTAAAAAAGCACTAACCTATCCCATTGCCGTGATCGTAGTGGCTTTTGTCGTTACCGTGATTTTGCTTATTTTTGTTGTCCCTGTTTTTGATGATGTATTCCAAAGCTTTGGTGCTGAACTGCCAGCTTTTACTCAGCTTGTGGTTGAAATGTCCGACTGGATGCAGGTTAATTGGTGGATAGTGGTCGGGGTTTTGATTGCGTTTGTCAAAACCTACAGCTTTGTGTTTAAGCGCTCAGAGGCGTTTCGCCATTTTGTCGATCGCACCATGCTTAAAATCCCTATTGTTGGGGTTATTATTGAAAAATCGGCGATTGCGCGTTTTGCCCGAACCCTTTCAACCATGTCAGCGGCGGGAGTCCCGTTGATTGAGGCATTAGATTCGGTGGCAGGCGCTTGCGGAAATATTGTCTTTTATGATGGTGTTAAAAGTATGCAGGATGAAGTTTCAACGGGACAATCCTTACAAGCTTCTATGTTAAATGCTAATATTTTTCCGCATATGGTGATTCAAATGGTTGCCATTGGTGAAGAATCAGGCTCAATTGACAGTATGTTAGATAAAGTGGCTGATTTTTTTGAAGAAGAAGTGGATAATCTGGTGGATAATTTGAGCAGCTTAATGGAACCTATGATTATGGTGATATTAGGTACCTTGGTCGGTGGCTTGGTGGTTGCCATGTATTTACCTATTTTCCAAATGGGCGCAGCGGTTGGCTAACCCTCGCAATCATTAATTTAGGAACACTTTATGATGCAAATATGGTTCGATTTTTCATTAGCGTACCCTTATGCTTTTATTGTCACTATTACAGTTTTAGGCTTATTAGTCGGTAGTTTTTTGAATGTGGTCATTTATCGTCTGCCTATTATGATGAAACGTGAATGGCGACAAGAATGTTTTGAGTATTTAGAATTAGACGATAAAGACGAACCTGAGCCTAAAACCTTTAACCTAACCCTACCCTTATCGCATTGTCCAAACTGTAAAAAAGAGGTTAAACCCTATCAAAATATTCCCATTGTCAGTTATGCCCTTTTAAAAGGACGGTGTTGGCATTGTAGAAGCCCAATTGCATTACGCTACCCTTTGATTGAAGCCTTAACAGGGATTTGCTCTGCGATTGTCGCTTTTCATTTTGGCTTTGGTCTTGAATTAGTCTTTGCCTTGTTATTAACATGGTGCTTAATCGCCTTAAGTTTTATTGACCTTGATACCCAATTATTACCCGATTCCATTACCATGCCTTTGTTATGGTGTGGATTAGCCATCAGTACCTACCCTGTTTTTTGTGATACCGAATCCAGCATTTTTGGTGCTATTCTCGGTTATTTAAGCCTTTGGAGTGTTTATAAAGTTTTTAAACTTTTAACGGGCAAAGAAGGTATGGGCTATGGTGATTTTAAATTACTGGGAGTATTTGGCGCATGGCTAGGCTGGCAATATCTACCCATGATTGTTTTATTATCCTCATTGGTCGGCACTATTTTTGGCTTATCTATGATGCTATTCAAACATCACAACCGTAATAAACCCATTCCTTTTGGCCCATACCTTGCCGCCGCAGGCTGGTTGGCTCTCATTTGGGGTGAAGATTTTAACCAACTTTATTTAACCGCTATAGGATTATAATATAATGTTAAAAATTGGACTGACAGGCGGTATAGGCTGTGGAAAGTCAATAGTTAGCGCCTTATTTGAAGCGTTAAAAGTGCCTGTAATTGATGCGGATGTCATTTCACGCCAATTAGTTTCAAATAACCCTGAAACCCTGATGCAATTAGTAAATACCTTTGGCGATAAAATTTTAACAGCCAATCAATCCCTCAATAGAGAAAAATTAAGAGAGATTATTTTTTCAGATGCTCAAAAAAAAACAATTAGAAAACCTATTACACCCACTCATTTATCAACAAATCAAAACCGAGATTAAAGCCTTAAATACGCCTTACTGCATTGTCAGTATTCCCTTACTTATTGAAACCCAACACCGTGATTTTGTCGATAGAATACTGGTCATTGATTGTCCTATCAGTATGCAAATAACACGAGTCAAACAACGAGACACCGTCGCTAAAAGCCAGATTATGGCCATCATTGATAGCCAAGTTTCACGTGGCACACGATTGGCAGCGGCAGATGATATTATCAACAACACACAAACCATATTAGAACTTGCACCGCAGGTTAAAACGTTGCACAATTCATACCTTTTACTCAGCTCAACCTTAGGAAGAACCGTCTGTGGACACTCAAATTAATTACGAATTCCCACTGAATGAGCGTATTCGTGTTTTGATGCGCTTGGAACAACTCTTTATAGAATTGAAACATTTTTTAGAAATCGACACTATTTTAGATCGACGCGTGGTCATGAAAACCTTGCTTGATATCTCCATGATTTTCAACCGAAATAACATTAAATCTGAATTATTTAAAGAGTCAGAGCGTTTATTGAACATCCTAAATACAGCCCCTAAAGAGTTTGATAGCGATGATTTTAACGTTAAAGATTCAATTAAAAAACTCACTGATTTAAAAAATATGCTCCACAGCTATAATGAAAAAATTGGCGCAACCCTCACTAAAAATCATCTTTTTCAAAGTTTTTCGCAACGCAGTATGATTCCTGGAGGCACCTATTCGTTTGACCTACCCTCCTATCATTACTGGTTATTACAAGCCAATGAGATACGGCTGGATGAATTACACGAATGGATTAAACCCTTTTTAGACATGTATGATGCCATTGATTTAGTGCTGTCACTCATTAGAATTAAAGGCATTCAAAAACAAGAACTTGCTGAGAAAGGTTTTTTTCAACTCACCCTAAAAGATCAAGGTATTTGTCAATTATTACAAATTCAAGTGCCGCAAAACTCGCATTGCTTTGCCGAAATTAGCGGCGGTCGTCATCGGTTTACGGTTCGCTTTATGCAGGCAGCCTTAAAAGAAGAACGCCCCACTCAAACAAAACAAGATGTAAACTTTAACTTAACTTGTTGTTATTTATAATTTTTTCATCCAAGCATCCACTTCAGAATCGCTGGGCATACGCCAATCACCACGTGGCGATAATGACACCGAGCCTACTTTAGGGCCATCGGGGACACACGAACGTTTATATTGCTGAGAAAAAAACCGTTGGTAAAATCGTTTTAAAGTCCTTTTAATGGTTTCAGCCGAATAATATTGAGAAAACGTCGCTTGTTCGGCTAAATATAAAATTTTCTCAGGCGAATCGCCTTTGCGTTGCATGTGATACAAAAAGAAATCATGCAACTCATAGGCACCAACAGTAGCTTCCGTTAATTGTGTAATACGACCATCATCCGCTAACGGTAATAATTCAGGCGAAATCGGGGTACTGGCAATGGAACGTAAAACCGCCTGCAAAGCTCCGTCATATTGATAATGTGCCACATGCTCCACCATCCAACGCACTAAGGTTTTAGGAATACTGCAATTTACATTGTACATACTCATGTGATCGGCATTATAGGTACACCAGCCTAGTGCCATTTCACTTAAATCCCCCGTTCCCAAAACAAAGCCATGCGACATCAATAAAAAAGTTCGTATCCGTGCTTGGACGTTTTCAAACACCAAATCGCCTGCGGCTCGTTGTTCTGACGTTAATTTGGCTAACGCCTGTTTAAACTCCGCTAAAGAACACTCAGGACTAATCGTCCCAAAAGCTTTATGTTGTTGGGTTTTAAAGGTATCCAGCACTAATTGGCAAATATCTTCCTCATGAAATGACATCCCTGTTAACTGCATCAAGGCATCCGCATTGGTTTTGGTTAAATCCGAAGTCCCAAACCCTCGCATCGTCAGCCCATGTAAATTAGCCCGTGGTAACTTTAACGCATCTAAGGTTTTTAACGCCACTAACGCTGCTAAGGTCGAATCCAAGCCCCCCGAAATACCAATCCAAATATGCGGATTATCGCCTAATTGTTGTAAACGTTGTTTTAAGCCTGCAATTTGAAGCGTAAAAATTTCAGTACAACGATGCTTTAATTTTGATTTTGAATTCGGAACAAACGGCATTCCCGTGGGTTTGTGTAATAATTTTTCAGTGGTTTTATCGGATAATTCAAAGGCAATCATTCGGACTGTCATCGAATGATAACGCGCACCACAATCAGCATAGCTGTTCATTTTATGACGCTGATTTATTAAATTTTTAACATCAATATCCGTGCTAATAAAATTACAAGCATCCTCATCCAGCGTCCGTGTTTCAGCCAATAACTGCCCATTTTCAGCAATGGCTAAATGTCCTCCAAACACTAAATCAGTACTGGATTCACCCGCGCCTGCACTGGCGTACGCACAGGCTGAAATATGCCGAGCGGATTGCCCTTTGACCAAAGTATCAACACGGTATTGTGCTTTTCCGATTAAATCATTACTGGCGGATAAATTGCATTGAATGGTTGCCCCTGCCAAGGCTTGAAACGCCGACGGTGAAACAGGCATCCAATCATCTTCACAAACAACCCCACTGACCTTAATAGGAAAATCACCTTCATGATTAAAAATTAAATCAACCCCAAACGGAATGTCATAACCTGCCATTGTGATGGTTGTCGGTTCTTGACCATTGCCCGCATGAAACCACCGCGCTTCATAAAATTCACCATAATTTGGTAAAAATTGTTTCGGAAATACCCCAATCACCTTGCCTTGATTTAACACCGCGCCACAATTATATAAGGCGTTATTAACACGCAGAGGAACGCCAACAAAAACCAGCTGATCTTTCACCGATTGCGCCAATGCGATCAAACCGTCTTCGGCTTGGTCAAGCAAGACATCATGATTAAATAAATCCCCACAACTATAAGCCGTGATTGATAATTCAGGAAATAAAATAATATCACTGCTGGCGTGTTTTTTTAGCACGCTTATCATCCCCTCAATATTGCGTGAAGGGTTGGCTATATAAACCCTCGGAGAGACGCAGGTTAATCGGACAAAGCCATATTTATTCATATTCTTTTTTTATAGGGTCGATGATAAGTTAATGATAGAATCTGGAGTATTTTTTCATTTATAAGGACGCTCATGCAAATCCTCCAAGAAGCACTTACATTTGACGACGTTTTACTACTGCCCGCTCATTCTAGGGTATTGCCGCGTGAAGTCGAAATAAAAACCCAGTTAACACGTCGTATAACCCTCAATATCCCCCTAATTTCAGCGGCGATGGACACAGTAACCGAAGCTCGATTAGCCATAGCCATTGCTCAAGAAGGGGGATTGGGGATCATCCACAAAAACATGAGTATTGAGCAACAAGCCCAAGAAGTAAAAAAAGTCAAAAAATATGAAAGTGGCGTGATTACCGACCCCATTACGGTCTCACCAACGGCGACGGTTCGAGACGTCCTCGCACTGACAAAAGCGTGTAATATTTCTGGGGTGCCCGTGGTGGATGGAAAAAACTTAGTGGGTATTGTCACCAGTCGAGATTTGCGCTTTGAAACCCGTTATGATGAAGTGATTGCCAACGTCATGACCCCCAAAGAAAAATTAATCACCTTACACAAAGCGACAGATTACTCCGAAGCGATTCCTTTATTACACAAACATCGTATTGAAAAAATTTTAGTCGTTGATGATAAATTTCATTTACGCGGCATGATTACCGTCAAAGATATTCAAAAATCCAAAGACTACCCACAAGCGTGTAAAGATGACCGAGAACGTTTACGTGTCGGTGCAGCGGTAGGAACAGGTGGGGAAACCGAACAAAGAGTCGCCGCCTTAGTAAAAGCAGGCGTCGATGTGATTATTGTTGATACCGCGCATGGGCATTCACAAGGGGTAATTGATCGTGTGCGCTGGGTCAAAGAAAATTTTCCTCAAATTGATGTAATTGGCGGTAATATTGCCACCGCGGCGGCGGCATTAGCCTTAGTCGATGCAGGCGCTGATGGGGTTAAAGTTGGCATAGGACCTGGTTCTATTTGTACTACCCGTATTGTTGCAGGCGTTGGTGTGCCTCAAATTACCGCTGTTAGTAATATTGCCGATGCGTTAAAAGGATTAGATATTCCTTTAATTGCGGATGGCGGCATTCGTTATTCAGGTGACGTTGCCAAAGCCTTAGCCGCAGGTGCTTCCTCGGTCATGTTGGGCAGTTTATTTGCAGGCACAGAAGAAGCCCCTGGTGAAGTTGAACTCTATCAAGGTCGTTCGTATAAATCCTATCGAGGCATGGGATCCTTAGGGGCAATGTCTCAACAACAAGGCTCAAGCGACCGTTACTTTCAAGAAGATACCGACAGCGTGGAAAAATTAGTCCCCGAAGGCATTGAAGGCCGTGTTCCCTACAAAGGCAGTTTATACGCTATTATTCATCAATTACTCGGTGGTGTCCGTTCTAGTATGGGCTACACAGGTAATCAAACCATCACTGATATGCATCAAAATGCCCAGTTTGTTCGGGTCACCAGCGCAGGAATGCGTGAAAGCCATGTCCATGATGTCAGCATCACCAAAGAAGCGCCTAATTATCGAATAGATTAAGAAAAATTATTTAGACTTATAAAATATCTTAAACCAGTAAGGAGGTTTAACTATGCGTGTTTGTATTATTGGCGCAGGTGTTTCAGCACTTGTCACTGCCAAAGAATTAATGGCTAAAAACATTGATGTAAAGATGTTTGATAAACGCAGTAAATTAGGCGGTCTATGGAATTTTGATCCCAAACTTTCAACGGTTTCAGATCATACAGTCTTAAGCACCTCCATCTCGTTTATTCAATTTTCAGATTTTCCTGAAATGGATGCCTTGGGCGAAGGTTATTTTCCACACTATAAAGTTTATCTACGCTATTTAGAAAAATATGTGGCGACGCATAATTTATTACCCCATATAAGCTTTAATCATGAAGCCATTAAAACCGAACAAAAAGGCGATCAATGGGAGGTAAGCTTTTTACATAATAAAAAAATTCATATCGAAACCTTTGATTATGTGGTGGTTTGCACAGGGCTAAATCATGAACCTTCACTCCCCACATTTGAAGGTGAAGAAAATTTCAAAGGTCTCAACATTCATTCTTCTTTACTAGAAAGCACGGAAAGCTTACGTGATAAACGGGTTTTAATTGTCGGAGGGGGTGAAAGTGCGGCGGATTTAGCCCATGCGGCATTGCCTTATGCTAAAAAACTTTATATGTCATTTCGGAAAGGCAATATTATTTCCATGAGTAAAGGCCCCAAACAACGCCCTGCCGATCATGGTTCCTTTCGCTCGAAAGTGTGGCTCCCAAAAATATTTTTACACGATTTACATCATTGTTGTATTCCCAATGTTCGCGATCAATATTCTGCTTTCCGAACCTTTTACGTTGTTTTATCTTTACCTTTATTATTACTGACGTTTTCATTTAAAAAATTTGGACAAGAGTTTTTAACCTTATTTGATAAAAAAATGTGGACAGCACTTTTTTCTCCGCCTAAGCGTTATGGCCCTGCATCGGGTTTAAAATTAAGCGAAGCGTGTGAGGAATTAACGAAAGAACCCACAGAATGCAAAATTGAATTAAAAAAACGCTTCGATAAATTACGCCAATTATTTTCATGGTATTCAGGTAATTTAGGCAGCACCCAACCTTTTACGAAAAGCTCGGCTTTTTTTCATGACATCGCCCGTGGAAAAATTACCGTTAAACCGAATATTAAACAGTATGACGCGACCACCATTGTGTTTGAAGATGGAAGCACTGAAGAAATAGATGTAGTGGTATTGTGTACGGGGTTTCGTTTGCAAGTTCCTTTTTTGGATGATCAAGAATTGGACGGACGCAAAATGTATAAAAATACCTTTTTACCCAATAAACCCAATATGGCTTTTTTAGGCTTAGTACGCGGTAGTATTGGAGCAACCCCACCTGTGCCTGAAATGCAAGCTCGTTGGTTAGCAGGAATTTTAAGCAAACGCTTAAAGATGCCAGACCTAGACACCATGAAGGCGGTGATTAAAAAAGACGCTGAAATTTACAACCGTGTGCGCCCTAACCACGCTGAACGTTTGACTTTTTTAGTGGATTATCACGCGCTTATGGATGAACTCGCAGGGGTGATCGGCTGTAAACCGCAGTTATCAGAACTCATATTCCAACCTAAAGTCCTCTACAAAGTATTATTTGGCCCGATGACCTGCTGTCAATATCGTTTACATGGCCCCGATGCCAACCCTGAAGCGGCAATGAAAGCATTGGATAACACCCCCTCGCCCTTATTATTTCGAGTAGTACAAGGGGTAGTCTTGTATGCTTTTATGAAACCTGTTTTTGTGGTCTTAACCAAACTGGGCTTTGAAAAATTTAAACCTGTGTTATAGCGTCAAAATAAAGCCCTCCGTCGTATAGGGCGGAGGGAACGGACTCACCCTATCCCCATACGCTATAAAACTAAAACCTCATTTCCCCTTTTAATTTGAAAAATATATCGTAGAATTAAGTTATGAAACGACTGGGGCTTTATTTTTTAGCATTTTCCATTTTTTGGATCTCCACATGGATGGTTACGGATATCCATGATTTGTCGATGCTCGAACAACCCCACCCACTTTTTTCGATTGAAGCCATCGCGCATCAAGACGTACATTTACACGATGAACCGCATTGCGAAAGCCCTTGTAGTTACGATCATGGTGGACACGTCGGTCAGACACTCCCCGTGATCTCAGTCAGCAATCGTTATATCCCTACGCACCAGTTTATTTTTTCAGCCTATAACAATGTATGGGCTTTTAGAATCATCCCACCTAAATTTCGCCCGCCTATCTACACATAAAAAAATTCCCCAGTCGCTCAAAAATTTTTGAGCTTTTCGGTTTTCAATTGCCTTTTCGTAAAGGTGATCTTTTTTGTGTTATCCGATTTTATGTATTTACCGTCCCCTTTTTTTACTTTTAAAGACACATTTAAATTGTTAAGTGTATTAGTTTTTTGTTTCCCACTCTCAGAAACACTTGCTGATAATTCAGCGACGTTACCATCGTATCCAGAAACCAAAGGTGCGTTAACATTATCC
>JAGLBU010000227.1 GCA_023146575.1 Methylococcales bacterium | reverse complement strand
GATAAGCGTTTAATTTATCAGGTATTATTAAATTTATTATCTAATGCTATTAAGTATAATCGCCCAACAGGCATGGTTACCGTAAGAGTTGATGCTAGAAATCAAGGCAAAATTAAATTATGGGTTATTGATACAGGCTATGGGATTAACGATGAAGATTTAAAAAAATTATTCCAACCGTTTGAACGTTTATCGGCTAAAGATGGCGTGATACCGGGTAATGGCATCGGCCTTAGTTTTTGTGAAAAACTCATGGCTTTGATGGAAGGGCGTATCGGTGTGGAGACGGTTGTCGATAAAGGCTCATCTTTTTGGATTGAAATTAATATCAAAAAACCTTAATTTACCTGAGTTCTGGATAATAAATAAGAGACATACTAAAACTTTTGATCAGGTACTTAGTTGAATCCACGTTTTTTAAAATTGCACTAAATTCCCCTTATCTTCCAACCAACTTTTTCGGTCTTGTGCGCGTTTTTTAGCCAATAATAAATCCATTTTTTCATACGTTAATTCATCATTTTCAGCCGTAATAGTCAGTTGAACCAATCGCCGAGTATCAGGATTCATAGTGGTTTCACGCAACTGGCTTGGATTCATTTCCCCTAAGCCTTTAAAGCGTTGTACATTCACCACCCCTTTTAATTTTTCGGTTTTAATGCGTGCGAGGACACTTAAACGCTCAGCTTCATCTAACGCATAAAAAATCCGTTTGCCGACATCAATTCGATATAAAGGTGGCATGGCAACAAATACATGTCCTGCTGTTACCAGTGGTTTAAAGTGTTGATAAAATAACGCGCAAATTAAGGTCGCAATATGATTTCCATCCGAATCAGCATCCGCTAAAATACATACTTTACTATAGCGTAAATTTTCTAAATCCTCAGAATCAGGCTCTATGCCTAAAGCCACTGCAATATCATGCACCTCTTGCGATGCCATGACTTGTCCAGAATCCACCTCCCATGTATTTAATATTTTACCTCGAAGCGGCATAATTGCCTGAAACTCACGTTCTCGTGCTTGTTTAGCAGAACCGCCCGCCGAATCCCCTTCGACTAAAAATAGTTCGCTTCGCGAGATATCTTGCCCTGAACAATCGGCTAATTTCCCAGGTAACGCAGGGCCTTGGGATATTTTTTTACGAATAATTTTTTTACTTGATTTTAAACGTTTTTGCGCACTGGATAAAATAATTTCAGCAATTTTTTCGCCTTCTTGAGGATGCTGATTAAGCCATAAACTAAAGCTGTCTTTGGCATCACCTGAAATAAAGCCTACACATTCTCTGGAACTTAAACGTTCTTTAGTTTGACCTGAAAATTGTGGGTCTTCTAATTTGACTGATAAAATAAATTGACAACGCTCCAACACATCTTCAGGCGCAATCTTTAAACCGCGTGGTAATAAATTTCTAAATTCACAAAACTCTCGAATCGCCTCGGTTAAACCTGCTCTAAAACCATTAACATGCGTGCCACCTTGCGCTGTCGGGACTAAATTAACATAACTCTCCGTAATCGATTCTGTTAAGGCTTCCATTGTCCATGCTATGCCCCATTCTACCGCATGATGCTTGGCTGATACTTGGTTCATAAACGGTTTTTGTGGGTAAAAATCCACGTCCCGTATATGGTCTAATAAATAGTCTTCTAAACCTGCTTTATAATGCCAATCCCATTGTTCATTACTCGCCTCATCATTTAAGCAAATCTTTAAATTTGGTAGCAATACCGCTTTTGCTCTCAGAATTTGTTTTAATTTTCGGACTGAAATTTTATTAGAATCAAAATACTGACTGTTCGGAAAAAAAAGAATTGATGTTCCCGTATTACGTTTACCCACTTTACCTATTTCTTCCAACGGTTTTTGTTTCTCTCCATTAGCAAACGCCATTTGATAGACTTTACCATCACGTTTAATTTCAATTTCAAGCATTGAAGACAAGGCATTCACCACCGACACTCCAACCCCATGCAAACCACCTGAAAATTGATAATTACTATTTGAAAACTTACCACCTGCATGTAATTGGGTTAATATCACTTCTACACCCGAAATTTTTTGCTCAGGGTGAAGATCAACGGGCATACCACGGCCATTATCTGCGACTCTAATCGAACCATTTTGATAAAGTGTCACCTTAATTTCACTGGCAAAACCTGCCATCGCCTCATCAACGCTGTTATCCACTACTTCTAATACCAGATGATTCGGACGTGTGGTATCGGTATACATCCCTGGCCTTTTTTTAACAGGGTCAAGACCCGTCAATACTTCAATCGCCGCAGCGTTATAGTCACTGGTCATACTTACTCATCACTTGGTTTAATTTAAGATATAATAGGCGGTTAATTTAAAAACGTGCGCCTTAAAAACATTGATAACCTTAGGCTTTTTTTTGTAGCACACCGAATTCCCTTCTGGAGTCTTTTACTCATGAGCCATGCCTTAAAAAAATTTTTAACTCTTTGCCAACACCGTGTTGAATCAGCCTTAGAGCAACGTCTTCCTGCTGAGAATATTTTACCCTTTCGTCTGCATCAAGCCATGCGCTACAGCACCTTAGATGGCGGTAAAAGAATGCGACCCATGTTAACTTATAGTACAGGAAAGGCCTTAGGAATTGAACTCGCATCACTGGATGGAATTGCCTGTGCCATTGAGTTTATCCATGTTTATTCGCTTATCCATGATGATCTCCCAGCAATGGATGATGATAATCTTAGACGAGGAAAAGCCACCAACCATATTGCCTTTGATGAGGCCAGTGCTATTTTAGCAGGTGATGCCTTACAAACCTTAGCCTTTGATACACTGGTAAATGATACAAGTTTGAATATTACGCCCACACAACGCTTACAAATCATCCGCACCCTTACCAAAGCCAGTGGTACACAAGGTATGGTCGGAGGACAAGCAATTGATTTAGCCTCTGTCGATAAAAAAATTAGCTTACCAGAACTTGAAAATATGCACATTCACAAAACAGGTGCATTGATTCGAGCCAGTGTCAATATGGCGGCATTAGTAAAAGCCGACTTAGACCCTGAAATTGCAAAAAAACTCGACCATTACGCCAAATGTATTGGGCTATCGTTTCAGGTTAAAGATGATATTTTAGATGAAGAAAGTGACACCCAAACCTTAGGCAAAACGCAAGGTAAAGATCAAGATAATAATAAACCCACTTATCCTGCTTTATTAGGCTTAGACGGGGCAAAACAAAAAGCACAGCAATTACATCAGCAAGCACTCGAAAGTTTAGACAGTTTTGGTGATGAAGCCCAAATATTGCGCGATTTATCTCTCTATATTATTCAACGAAGTCATTAAATTTTGAAAATCCCCTCTATAATCATCACTTTAAATCCAGTACAGCCCGCTTCATCGATAGGAAACTGACTTATGAGCACCGTATCCAGTAACGACTCTTTATTAGAGAATATTAATTTTCCCGCCGATGTGCGTGAACTCCCTAAAGATAAACTTGAGGCACTTTGTACCGAATTACGCGAGTATTTAACTCACACTGTCAGCCTTTCAGGCGGGCATTTTTCAGCAGGGCTTGGTACGGTGGAATTAACCGTCGCATTGCATTACGTTTTTAATACGCCAGAAGATCAGTTAATTTGGGATGTCGGTCATCAAGCCTATCCACATAAAATTTTGACAGGTCGTAAAAAACAAATGCCAACCATCCGCACGAAAGATGGTGTCTCAGCATTTCCATCCCGTTATGAAAGTGAATACGATGCGTTTGGCGTAGGGCACTCCAGTACGTCTATTAGTGCTGCCTTAGGAATGGCTATTGCCTCAGAACTTAAAGGTGAAGATAAAAAAATGGTTGCCATTATTGGTGATGGCAGTATTACAGGCGGCATGGCATATGAAGCGATGAATCACGCAGGGGCATTAGATGCGAATTTACTGGTTATTTTAAACGATAATGATATGTCGATTTCACCGCCTGTTGGGGCGATGAGTAACTACTTGACCAAGGTATTATCCAGTAAGCTCTACTCGTCCGTTCGAGAAGAAAGTAAAAAAGTCCTCAGTCGTATGCCGAGCATGTGGGAATTGGCTCGAAAAACCGAAGAACACATGAAAGGCATGATTGTCCCAGGTACTTTATTTGAAGAATTAGGCTTCAATTACATAGGTCCTATTGATGGTCATGATATTGATATGCTGGTCTCAACGCTTGAAAATTTAAAACACCTTTCAGGCCCCTTGTTTTTGCATATTGTCACTAAAAAAGGTAAAGGCTATTCGCCTGCTGAAAAAGACCCGCTCGCCTATCATGGTGTACCTGCTTTTGACCCTAAAAAAGATAGCTTACCCAAATCTAAACCGTCACCTCACCCAACATACACCCAAGTCTTTGGGCAATGGCTTTGTGATATGGCAGCCAAAGATGACCGATTGCTTGGCATCACCCCTGCGATGAAAGAAGGCTCAGGACTGGTTGAATTTTCAAAAACCTACCCAGAACGTTATTTTGACGTTGCGATCGCTGAACAACATGCGGTTACTTTAGCCGCAGGACAAGCGTGTCAAGGTGCAAAACCTGTCGTGGCAATTTATTCAACCTTTTTGCAACGCGCTTATGACCAACTTATTCACGATGTCGCTTTGCAAAACTTAGATGTTTTATTTGCCATTGATCGTGCTGGATTGGTCGGTCCTGATGGCCCTACTCATGCAGGTTCTTTTGACTATAGCTATCTTCGTTGCATTCCTAATATGGTGATTATGGCACCAGCCGATGAAAACGAATCGCGGCAAATGCTCTACACAGGCTTTTTACATAAAGGTCCTGTTTCAGTTCGTTATCCTCGTGGGAGGGGACCTGGTGTTTCAGTTCAACATAAAATGACCGCACTAAAAATCGGCAAAGCACAAACTTGCCATAAGGGTGAGCGTGTAGCAATTCTAGCATGGGGCAGCTTGGTGACACCCTCGGTAGAGGTGGCTAAACAATTAGGTGCAACGGCAGTTAACATGCGCTTCGTTAAACCTTTTGATGAAGATTTATTACTTGAATTGGCTAAAACCCATGATGTGCTCGTTACCGTAGAAGAAAACGTCATCGCAGGAGGGGCGGG
>JAGLBU010000226.1 GCA_023146575.1 Methylococcales bacterium | reverse complement strand
AATTTTGATTTTTCTGCTACGACTTGTGTTACTTCAGGCGATTGCTCTGATTTTTTTTCAGCTACTTTGGCAGCCACTTTTTCAGTTACTTTTTCGGTCACAGTTTTTCCCCATTACACACGGTTATTACGCTTTTAATCATTGCCTTATCGCTAGGATTTTCAGTCACAAATATTTGCTTAAAACCAAGCGTGATTGCGATGTTTTTTAAACGCTGACTCATAACAACCAGCGGAATTTCAAGTGCCAGTAAAATCATACTAGGGTCTTTTAGTAAGGATAAAAAATTATGTAACGCCTCACCACTGGTGATAGTGATGACATCAAGTTGTTTTTTTTGTAGAAGTGTTAACAGTGAATTTATATTTTTAACGACGGGTTTAACACGTTTATAAACTTCTAAAACATTAACAAGAGCGCCTCGTTGTTTCAAGCTCTCTTTTAATAGCCCCCGACCATTATGCCCTCGAACAATTAACACCTGCTGCAAATTAATATTAGCCGATTGAAAAGCCGACAAGTTTAATAATGCTTCACTGTTAAATCCTGCTAATGGCATTAAATCTACTTTCATACCCTTTTTTTCGAGCGCTTTAGCGGTGGCTTTTCCAATTGCGACAATCTTTGTTTTTTTTAGACAATCTTTTTGTTTAAAATCCATTTTCAAAAAAAAATTAACCGCGTTTGCACTGGTAAATATCAGCCATTGAATGGTTTGTGGCATTTTATAGTCAGACGTATTTTTGAGAGGTTCAATTGCAAGTGTTGGAAAGAAAACCACCTCCGCATTTTGCTGTTCAATCAAAACGCTTAAAGGTTTTGCTTGTGCAATAGGGCGTGTCACCAGTATTTTAAAACCGCTTAAATCATTCGTTTCCATGTAAATTATGCGTTAAGCATACAAAGCCGCTAACACTTTATCCGCCCCTTGCGCTAATAAGTCATCAGCAATATCAACCCCAATTTGGGTGGCATCTTCAATTTTACCTGTTTTTTCAGCACGGTAAATCACTGAGCCATCAGGGTTTCCAACCAAACCACGCATCCAAATTTGTGAATCTTTTATTTCAGAAAACCCTGCAATTGGCACTTGACAGCCTCCATTTAAACGGGCATTCATCGCTCTTTCCGCCTGCAAACGAATGGTCGTTTCATCATCTTTTAATACCGCTAACACGCGATTTATTTCAACATCATTACTGCGTGATTCAATTCCGATAGCGCC
Source organism: Methylococcales bacterium (assembly GCA_023146575.1). Taxonomy (GTDB): domain Bacteria; phylum Pseudomonadota; class Gammaproteobacteria; order Methylococcales; family Methylomonadaceae; genus WTBX01. The sequence continues at coordinate 2,590 of JAGLBU010000226.1, read as the reverse complement.
CTGCCCAATCGCAGGTAAGCTGATGTCCGTTGCAAGACATTCAGTAATTTTATCCTGCATTTGTAAGCGTTTTAATCCTGCCGCTGCTAAAATAATAGCATCAAACTCCCCTGCTTCAAGTTTTGCTAAACGGGTATTTACATTTCCGCGTAAGGGTAATATTTGTGCGTTAGGAAAGCGTTCTTTTAATTGACATTGACGACGAAGACTACAAGTACCAATTTTAGCGTTTTCAGGTAAGTCATTTAGAGAAACGTATTGATTTGAAACAAATGCATCGCGTGGGTCTTCTCGCTTTAAAATGACCGCTAAATGCAACCCTTGTGGAAATTCAACAGGCACATCTTTCATAGAATGCACCGCAATATCGGCTTTTCCTGCTAACATGCCTTGCTCTAACTCTTTAACAAATAAACCTTTGCCACCAATTTTAGCTAACGGGGTGTCAAGAATTTTATCGCCTTGAGTAAGCATCGTCACTAATTCTGTTTGAATATTTGGAAAAGCGTGATTTAATTTTGCGGCAACATGGTTGGCTTGCCATAAGGCTAAAGGGCTTTTACGTGTGGCAATACGAATTATTTTGACCGTCAAGACTCATCCTAAATAATCAACAAAACCGCCATTGTAACCTTTTTAGTTTAGGAAGTGTTATGGATATTTTTGCTTTAACAGCGCTATGATTGATTGCGTATTTGGGCGTACGCCGCGCCAAAGATAAAACGCCTCCGCTGCTTGCTCGACCAGCATTCCTAAACCATCTAAACTTTTATGTGCGTTTTGTTCAAGTCCCCAGCGAACAAAAATCGTTGGCTCACTGCCATAGGACAGATCATAACAACAGCCCTTTTCAGCAATGATATTATTTGGTAATGGCGGTAATTTTCCACTTAAACTGGCAGAGGTGGCATTTAAAATTAAATCAAATGACTGGCCTTTTAGATCATCAAAACCACACCCTTCAATTGTCCCTAACTTTTTAAACTCTAGCGCTAAGGCAATCGCTTTTTCGATGGTTCGATTGGCAATCACTACTTTTTCAGGGATTTGTTGCATAATCGGATGAATAATTCCTCGACTCGCCCCGCCTGCCCCTAAAATCAAAATACGTTTATGTTTAAGTGCTATGCCATGATTTTTAAGCAAATCAGTCACTAAACCATAACCATCCGTGTTGTCTCCTAAAATCTGCCCGTTTTTTTGTAAAATTAAGGTATTAACCGCTTTTGCACACTGCGCTCTAGGGCTTAAATTCGATGCAAATTTAAAAGCAAGTTCTTTGAGAGGAAGCGTACAGTTTAGTCCTTTCCCCCCTTTTTCAAAAAAATCCACAACCGATTTAGCAAATATATCCGCACCGACTTCTTGTGCTTGATATTCCATTATTTGCTGTGTATTTTGGGCAAATAGTTGGTGGATTTGAGGGGATTTACTGTGATGAATGGGTTGCCCAAAAACGGCATAAAAATCAGGAATACTCATAGTAAGATAATCAATAAAGTAGAAAAAAGAACAAAAGATTTGTTATAGTCTGGAGCTTTATTTTATCGCTCCTGTATTTTAAATATTGTGATTTTTACCGAGAACCACGCTAAAATTTTAACATGCCTTACCCATGATCGTTTTTATTCTGGAGAAGAGTTGTCGGCAAACTTAGGCTTAAGTCGATCAGCGATTTGGAAATATTGCCAAAGTTTTTCAGATTTTGGACTCGAAATTACCGCTTTAAAAGGTAAAGGTTATCGACTCAATCGAAAATTAGAATTGCTTGAGCATGATAAAATTCACCAAGGTTTGGACCAAAAAACAAAAGCATTATTATCCAACTTGGAAATCTATCCCCAAATTTCCTCAACCAACGATCATCTACTAAAGCTCATGCGCCTAAAAAATCAATCGGGCCACGCTTGTTTTGCAGAATTCCAAACCAAAGGTCGGGGGCGGCAAGGACGACAATGGATCTCCCCGTTTGGTGCTAATATTTATTTATCTTTTTCATGGGTGTTTGACAACGGCTTTGCCAGTCTTGCAGGTTTAAGCTTGGCGATTGGTGTGGCAGTCGTACGAGCTTTAAATCAATTAGGCATTCAAGATATTGGCTTAAAATGGCCAAATGATATTTATTGGCAACAACAAAAGTTAGGCGGAATTTTAATTGAAATTTCGGGGGAATCCAGCGGAGAATGTACGGCGATTGTAGGCTTAGGCTTAAACCTCTATTTACCCCCTGAAAAAACCCTAAACATAGATCAACCATGGACGGATTTAACCAAAATACGCACGGATAAAACCTATTCACGCAATAAAATAGCCGCCCTATTGTTAAACCATTTATTGACTATCAGCGCCTCGTTTGAAGAAAAAACCTTTCACGAATATGTATCAGAATGGCAAACATACGATTGTATGCAAGGACGTAAAGTTTCTATTTATCGAGGAGAACAAAAATTTGATGGCACCGTAATAGGCATTGATGAGAATGGATTATTGTTATTAAAAGATCAACACCAAAAAACCATCCGTTTTGCCTCAGGTGAAATTAGTTTTCGGAAAACATAAATGATTCTATTGTTGGATATTGGAAATAGCC
>JAGLBU010000225.1 GCA_023146575.1 Methylococcales bacterium | reverse complement strand
ATGGAAAAATTTAACACCACCTGATGTTATAGGCGTTTCTTCTGTAAGTTCTGAAAATATAAAACAAGGTATTATTGAAATCACCCAAACATTATGGGGCAACCTAAAAATTATCAGCGCAATCAGTTCAGTAGAAGATTTTGGCGTTAAAAATAGTTATTTACAGCCTCAAAAATTAGGCGTGGATCGCTGGTTGTGCTTAATAGCAAGTTATCACACGTATCAACAATCATTATGGGTAGTTGATTGTGGAACCGCGGTCACAATGGATTTTATTGATGAGGATGGCGCGCATAAGGGAGGGGTTATTACCGCAGGGCTGCATTTAATGAAAGCCTCCTTATCAAACAACACACAGGACTTAGCGCTTGTTAATAAAAACTATTCTTTAGCGCTGGCCCAGCAAACCGATAAGGCTATTTCTAGTGGTACATTATATGCAGTTATTGGACTCATAAAATGCTTATTAAATGATTACCCTTCTAACGCATTGCTGATTTTAACGGGTGGTGATGCCGATAAAATTGCGAATCATTTACCACAGCCTGTTATGATAGAGACCGATTTGGTCTTACAGGGCTTAGCGCTTTTTGTTCAAAAACATTTATGAAAAACCTCTTTTTTTTATTACTCCTAATCAACATCATTTATTTTTTAGGGCAATATTCCCCTGCTTATATTAATGAAGCCATGTTTGGTACCCCATCGCCTCACGCACAAATTCTTTTATTGAAAGAAGCATCAAAAAAGTAACTCACCTTTTATTTGTCAAAATTAGCGTCATCAATTGAAGGATCTAAGTCTACATCATTGGTTAATTCGACCTCACCATCGGTCACTAAATATTTTCGAGACTGTAAAAATGATTCTCGGGTAAAAAGATAAGGATCTAAAGCGCCCTCATCAATCACTTTAAAAGTGCCTCCTCTCTGAGTACGCATATTAAGTAACTCTAAAGAGCGAATCGGAAAAGGGACATAGGTTGCAGGATTTGCCGCCGCATCAAATACCATTCCAGGAATTCCTCGACTGGTCGCAGGACCTATAACGGGTAACACCAAATAAGGGCCTTTTGGAACCCCCCATACTCCTAACGTTTGAGCAAAATCTTCATCATGCTTGTTCAAGCCCACCATGCTAGCCACATCAAATATTCCGACAAGACCTGCGGTGGTATTCAATAAAAACCGCCCCGTATCTTGCCCCGCTTGAATAAATTTCCCCTGCATCAAGTCATTTAAAACTACATTAATATCTTTTAAATTACTAAAAAAATTACCAATCCCCGTTTGAACAAAATCAGGGGTAATGTAATCGTAAGCCGATGAGACAGGCTTTCCCACATGATCATCTAAGCTCTTGTTAAACTTAAAAACACTGCGATTAACTTCTTCATAAGGGTCGCTTTTACTGATAATAATACCATTTGTATTTGCACAGCCCTCCAGTAATAATAAAGTGCTCAAACAAAGGCCAACAACAAGGTATTTATTCTTTTTTTGTTTTTTTATGACCATTTTTCCAACCTATTCCAATTATTTTTCGTATGTCTTAATTTTTTCATTTAATTTTAGTAAAAGAGTATCAAAACCTTCTTCTTTCAGTATTTTAGTATATTCCGATCTTTTTAGGGCTAAATCGCTCACGCCATTGGCAATAATATTGATAATTCTCCAACGCCCATTTTTTTCTTTTAGCATGTAGTCAAAGGTCACATCTTTAACGTTAGGGATACTTAAATGCGTATGGATAATCATGCCGCCACGAGTGGTTTTTTCTTCAGAATCAAAATGAAACGCCTCGCCTGAAAATTCTTTAAAATTATAAGCGTAGGCAGCAATGCTTAATTTTGTAAACACAGTGATTAAGTTTTGCTGTTGCTCTTTTGATAAATCACCCCATTCTCGACCAATAACAACACGGGTGATTTTAGTTAAATCATGACTGTCATTAATCGCCTTTTCTAAGCGTTTATAACGTCCTTCAAACCCTAATTTTTTCCCCTGCTTCATGACCTTTAAAACATTCGACTGAAATCTCACGACCACTTGTTTAGCCGTTGCCGATTTGGCCTCTGCTGTGCCGATTACAATATTAAAAAAAATACTCATTATTGCGAGTAAAAAAATTCTGCTTTTCATGGACGTTAACATTAAGATTGCCTCAAATACGGTTACAATTAGTTGTAAAATAGTTTAGCAAAATTTTTTAATCAATGTTTGAGCGCTCTGTTTTCACCGTAATATCACTTAATGATTCTGATTTATTGACAGCATTATTTGCCGTCATATTAACCATATCACCCTCTGTTTTAGGCCCTGAAATAGAAGTAAGTAATGCTTTTATAGGATGCGCTAACATATCTTCAACCGCCGTCGCCTCATAACCACAATGTGCCATGCAATTTGCACATTTAGGGTTATTCACATTGCCATACTTTTCCCATGGCGTGGTGTCTAACAATTCTTGAAAGCTATCAACATAACCCTCATCATCCAACAGATAACAAGGCTTCTGCCAACCAAATACATTTCGAGTCGGATTTCCCCACGGCGTACAATTATAATCCTGATTTCCCGCTAAAAAATCTAAATATAACGACGAATGATTTAATTTCCAGTCACGTTTTTTACCAATTTTAAAAATGCCTCGGAATAATTCTTTAACCTCTGCCCCTTTAATAAAAACATCTTGCTTTGGCGCATGTTCGTAGCTAAAACCTGGAGCAATAGTGACGCCTTCAATACCCAGCTCCATGGCATAATCTAAAAAGCCTGCGACTTCTTGTGCATTTTCACCTTGAAATAAAGTGCAATTAACCGTAACTCTAAAGCCTTTTTCTAAAGCCAGTTTGATAGCAGCTTCTGCAATGTCAAACACCCCTTTTTGACACACAGATTCATCATGGCGCATTTGATTGCCATCTAAATGAATCGAAAAGGTCAAATAAGGGGATGGGGTATAATCATCAATGCGTTTTTTTAACAACAAGGCATTTGTACATAAATAAACGAATTTTTTTCGAGCAACAATTCCTTCCACAATTTGCGGCATTTCTTTATGAATTAAAGGCTCTCCCCCTGGAATGGATACCATCGGTGCATCACATTCATCAACAGCAGTTAAGCATTCCTCAACCGATAAACGTTTGTCTAAAATATCATCAGGGTAGTCAATTTTACCACAGCCAGCACAGGCCAAATTACATTTGAACAGAGGCTCTAGCATCAAAACTAACGGGTAGCGTTTCACGCCTTTGAGCTTTTGTTTCAGTAAATATTGACCTACAGCCAATTGTTGACGTAGCGGAATGCTCACAAATTTATCCTAT
>JAGLBU010000224.1 GCA_023146575.1 Methylococcales bacterium | reverse complement strand
TTTCATTCAATTGCCGATCAAAACTTTAAGGTGGCTATTGATATTGGACATTCTAAAAACCGTGTTGGTGCAATAAGCTCTAGAGGGATTGGCGAATTTTATTTTAATAGAGGAATTGCACAAAAACTATTAATAAAGCTAAAAGAAAAGTTTAAATATTCCTTTATTATTAATCCAAAGGGTGCGAAAATTTCTTTAGGTCGAAGGGCAAGAATTGCTAAACAAAAAAAGGCGGATATTTTAGTTTCCATTCATCATGACTCGGTACAAGAAGCCTATTTATCTTCGTGGGAATACCATAAGAAAAAAAATCATTATTCAGATATTTATTCAGGTTATTCTTTATTTGTAACCACTAATAAAGCCACTAAAGATAAAAACTTTTTATTAGCCAGTAGTATTGGTGAAAGATTGCGTAAAAATGATTTTCTCTATTCACGACATCACTCTGAAAAAATTAAAGGTGAAAATAGAATAATAATCAATAAAATGGAAGGGGTTTATGAATTTAACGGATTGATTATTTTAAATCAATCTGTATTACCAGCGGTTTTAATTGAATGCGGCATTATCTTGAATCGAAAAGATGAAATTAAACTCTCGGATACGCATTATCAAGATAAACTGGTGAATGCCATTTATCAAGGCATTGAAAATTATGCTTTTAGGCTAAAATAGTCGCCATCACGTAACATCCGATAATTTTTTGCGTTCATGCAATAATTTTAACGCCTTAATTTTTTTTAAAACAGGCTCAACCAACGTTGAAATAGTGGCGAGTTCTGGGGCATTTTTTTTCCATTTATTCGCGTGTGGCGCAGATAGTGTCACAGGGGTGACCGCTAAATTATTTGTTACAAAATTTTGTGGGCTAAATTCCATTTGCATAAACTCAACTAATTTTTTCAATTGTGTTTGCGGATCTGTAATTAATTCGTCATAATTTAGCATTGTCCAATCCGATGCAGATAAAGCCTTAATATCCGTCATAATAGTTTGATTGGCGATTGTCCATTGATGAGCGCTAATTTCAACGATAGATTTATTATTTAATTTTTGCCAATCGGGGGTTAATAAAAAACTCCAGTCTTTAAACGACCATTCGGGTAAATTTTTATAGGCAATAAACCGCCGTGAACGCCAGCCTTCCATAAGACTATTGATATTCGCGTAAGGCGCTCGATAAAGGTAAATAAACACCGCATCAGGAAATAAGGCTTTAATAAAAGGAATTCTTAGGGCATTTTTAGGAGTTTTTTCTAAAAACCGAACCGCATTCGGGCGTTGTTGATCGTTTAAATCTTGATACCACTGCCCTTGTTGATTCACTAGTCGTTGGCTAAATCGTTGTCGTAATTCTGTCAAAATTTCAATACTTGCATCGTCGGCTAATAAACGATTGGAGTGATAGTTTTTATCTTTTGGATGCAGTCCTGTGATGGTTTCTAATAGCTCGTGATTTTCTTCCCCTGTTGTCCATAAATCGGCACAAGCGGAAAGATTATTAAATAATAAGGTGCTACCTGCTCTGGGCGCAGACACAATAAAAACAGGTCGTGTAAACAATGGACAAATAATGGTTTGATTTGGCTGTTTTCGCTTACGTGTTTGTGTGTTTAATAAATGACGGTTTAAGCGTTTAGGTGTTGAAGGCGCGGTTAATAAGAGACTGTTAATAATTTCAAATGCAGAGCGCCCCTGTGCATCAAGCTGTTTATAGTGAAATCGAATCAGTGGTAAAAGTACTTCTTTAAAATTTAAAATAAGATTCCAATACGCTAACTCACCCGTAGCATGATTGCCATATTGCTGATATTCACGTTGCCATTTCTGATTAAATTGAATCAGTATTTTTTCTATTTCGCTGTATTTTTGAGGCTCTATGGTTAACGCTTGTACGGATTTTAAAAAACGATCGGTCAATTTTTGCAAGGTTGTTGGGTTAAATACGTTGAAATAAGCCGCTGTCGACATAAATCCATCGGTTTGTTGCTGAGAATCATCATACTCAATAACCAATTGAATAATCGCTTCTGCCCCTTTATTTTCCATACTTTGCTGGGAAGTTTGCTTAAAAGAAAACGCCTCCCCTTGTTTTAATCGCGTTGTTTGATCGTATTGGTGAAAATACAACGCATTATTGGTTTTTAAAGGAATATAAACGGTTTGATGCCGAAAATTTTGATAATACGCTTGAGATTGGCTGGCTTTGGTTTTAGGAGCAAGACGCATTAAACGAACTCTCGTAACCGATTTTTTTTCAGTGGATAATATTTTTTGAATACTGGGGTAATTATGTAATAACGGCGTTATTTTTAATGCCCCCGACATCACAAAATCATTATTTTGAGTGCCTCCGACAGACACTAAACAAATAGACTGGTTCCCTGCCATTTCGTCTGTATGCGTAAACCAATCCTCGGGGTTAATTTCCGTTAAGATGTCTGCCCACACGGACATTATGGCGTGCTACCAAAGGAGGAGGAAGGGATGGGGCCTGTTACAAACGTACCCGTGACAAATTCAATTTCGATTTTTTTAGAGCGATTGATGATTTTCGTTAAAACAGAGCCATCATTTTTATTATTAATCACCGATTTAAACGGCAACTCATAAGTTGGGTTTTTTTCAACAATTATCTGACAATATTCATGCAACCATTTCACCTGATCGGCATAATTAATATACATGGCATAATGCCAAATATCATCGTATATACTTTGTTGGTGTTGTGCGATTAATTTATCTAAATCAATAGAGCGATGTATATCAAACAACTCCAGCATATATTCACCATGACGCATTTTTAACCAAATTCTCATCACTCCCGTATATGCATTAACACGATTTTGAAACGCATCTGAGGCTGAAAAAATTAACACTCGCGTAACTTCTAATGAATCATTTAAGTGTTCGTTAAAATAAGCTACATCCTGCTTAAAACCATATAAAGCAATTTCAAGTGGGCAGTTAATTTCCATCCCTATATGATATAAAAATGGGTGTGAAATTTCGGCTAATACATTCTTAACGTGTTTAGGATCACCATTAAAAAAATCATTGGCTAAATCTTTGGTGCTTTTATGCTGTAATTCATCTAATGCTTGTAGAACTTTTTCTCTATCAATTGCAATAATTTTATCTAAGGATGATTCATTGTGAATATTTTTAACGCCTAATTGATCTTTGTATAAATTAAATAATAAGTCGCTCATATTTTTGACCTTAATAGTACAAAAAAACCGCCTAAAGTATTGTTAACAACCTTGAGCGGTTTCATTATGATATCTTTAGTTTAATCCATTAATAATTTTCTAATAAGGCACGGCTTAAGCTTTTACCCACATAATCACCATGCAGTATGCCTTTTTCCGTCATGCTTAATTCATCCTCGGTTATGACGATGTAACCTTCCTTCGTTAACGTTTCAACGGTTGGAGCACATAACGCTTCTAAACGTAAACCAAAGCGCTCTCTAAAATGTTTTAAATCAAAACGAGTCAGTTTCATGCCGAGGACTACCGCACGAATCATTTGTTCTTGCGCATTCATATCACAACCGCGTGTAATCGCTAATTCGCCCGATTCAATTTTTTCCATGTATTTCTTTTCATCATTGGTATTTTGATAATGCCAATTACCTAAAATACCAAAAGCCGAAGCGCCCAGCGACCAAAGATCATTACCACGCCAGATGCTTGGTGAATGTCTATGTGGATTTTTACCATTTTTAGTGAAGGTGAAAAAGCTCCACGGTTGGAAATCTTCTTCTTTAAATCGATCTAAGGCATATTGCATAAATTCCAGTTCTTCAGCATCCGTGGGTAAGTTCAAACCTTCACTTCGAATAGATTTGTAATAAGGCGTATTGGCATAAAGATCCATTTTATACAC
>JAGLBU010000223.1 GCA_023146575.1 Methylococcales bacterium | reverse complement strand
GTATCAAGACGATTTGAATGTTTAATAATATCATTATCAAACGATTGAATGCCCATGCTGATACGGGTCACACCTAATTCTTTTAGAACCTTCGCTTTTTTCTCAGTTAAGGTAACAGGTTCGGCTTCGATGGTCAGCTCAGCATCGTCAATATTAAGATATTCACGTAATTTTCCTAAAATTTGTTCAAAATGCTCTTTTTCCATTAAGGTCGGTGTACCACCGCCAAAATAAATAGATTCCACAGGGCTATTGGCTAAATCAAATTGTTTTGCACTTAAATCAATTTCTTTACACAATGCTTGTACATAATCATTAATTTGTTGATTGCGTTCATTACCTTTTAAATTTACCGTACGGTAATAACAATACGAACAACGCTGAATACAATACGGTAAATGAAGATAGATATTTAACAACCGTTTCGGTTTAGGTTGCGATAAATCCTCATTTTTCCAATATTGAAAATTAGGGAAATTGGTAATAAAGCCACGACGCGCAGGCTCTAAGGTGGTCATATAGCCTTTTCGTACAGGCTCTAAATGTGAGGTGTCTACTGATACTTCTGTTGTCATAATTACTCTCCAGTTATTTTTATTATTATTTTTTGGCGATAAAATCGGCTAAGGTGTTCAAATCGGTAAAAGGTTCAAAGGTTAATTCGTCATCTGAAAACTTAAAATCAAACTTTTTTTCTATTAAAACAATAAATTCCATGACGGCCACAGAATCCAAACCAATGCCATCTTCTAACAAAGGCATTTCATTGCCAATATCGGCTATTTTAATATCTACATCCAGTTCATCAGCAATAATTTGTTTTAAGATGGGGATTATGGTTGAAGGCATTTTTACTCCAGTTGGGTTAGTAACAGTTGTCGATCTATTTTGCCATTTGCTAACAGAGGCAAACGCTTTAATAGCTGAATTTTATCAGGAATGGCATATTTTGGTAAAAAAGAAAAACAAAGCGATCGAATTTTCTCAACCTCTAAATCAAAATTTTTTTCAATAATACAAAAAGCCACCAGTTGTTGACCACGTCCTTGCTGTTCGCTTCCTTTGGGTGATAATACAATGGATTGCAGTACACCTGAGATAGATTCTATTTTTTCTTCAATATCACTGAGTCGAACTAAAAAACCACTACGATTTACTTGATTATCCGCCCGTCCTAAAATAACAACATTTCCATCGGCATTAATCGTGGCTAAATCCCCTGTGGTAAACCAGCCATCATCGTTTGGGGTTGGAAGAATATTCCCTTCTGTATCTAAATACGCTTCAAACCCTGTTTCCGTTTTACACCGCAGTACACCATTATCATTCACGGATAATGCCATTCCTGTCATTGCCTTTCCTGTGGTTTCTAAGCGTAAGGTTAATAAATCATCGGGATTAGAGGCCGCAATTGCCCCCATTTCAGTACTACCATATTGACTCATTATTCCGCCAAATTTATCATTAAAATCCCGAAAAACAGACGCTTTAATACGATCACCTGAGGTTAGTACCATTCGATAACCCCCTGACGCTTTACGACCTTTTAACAACATTTCACACAACGCAGGCGTAAAAAATGCAACATTGGGCTTAAAATCTCGCTCCATACTAAGATAGCTTAAAATGTTAGTATTTTTCAATAACCTTATAGACGCACCCGTACAAAAGGCGGATAAAAAACCTGCCCCCAACGCATAGAGGTGAAAAATAGGTAAGGGAATGGCAACATGATCCGCAGGGGTTAATTGATAACGCTGAGCATAGTTTTCGGCATTATGTAATAAAGAGTGTTGTCGATGAACAATAATTTTTGCTGCCCCCATACTTCCTGAGGTACGTACATAAAGTTTGCCCGTAATATCAGCAAGCTTAGGTTTGATATTAGGCGTATTTGAAATTTTTTCAAGTGTTAAAAAAGCCTCTGGCTGTTGATAATCGCTGGCTTTTTCAGTTGAAACTGTGAGTATGTAATCACAAAAAAGCGGCAGGGATGCCTTATACTGAGGCTCTTTAAGCGCCGATCCTGAAGGGGGTAACAAAATAAAACTCTGTCCTTGTTGAAATAAAGACAATAAGGTTAAGGCTGAGGGTAAGCTATTATCACACTCAAAGGCAATACAATTTGCAGATTTAGGAGTTTGATGCTTAAAATAAGCGGAGAATTGTTTTAAAACAGAGTTAAGTTGATGATAATAACAGCTTTGTTTTCCATCACTGATAAAATTATTGCTCGTTTCTGCGGACTCAGCCAGTGCTTTTATTTTGTTATTAAATTCAATCATAAAACTCTTAATAATTATACGTTATAAATATGCGAAAAAAATTACTTTTCACACTCTTGTTAATGAGTGCAAGCGCTAATGCCAATGATCTTTCGTTAATTGATGTGGTCCGAACAACCATTGAACAATCGCCCAATATTCACTTAAAAAAATACACGGCTAACAGCACCAAAGCAAAAGCAAAAATTGCCGCTGGGGCTTTTGATTTTAACACCCGAATGTCAGTGTCTTATCAAAATAAACGGGGGGTTAATCGAGTATTATCCGAATTAAATGAAGAAGATCGTAAGAGGTTCCCTATAAAAAAATTGCCTAATATTAGGGCAATTGATAATGATCGTCAAAGCTTTTCAGCAGGCGTTTCTAAAAAATTTAGATTTGGGGCAAAGGCGGATTTATCACTTAAAATGAATCGGGTAGATCCTCGTTTAGACGCTAAAACCAGCTCTTCACCTGTGGGAATTACCAATAACACTACCGCTGTACAATTTAGTTTAACCGTACCACTATTAAAAGGCGCTGGCTATATTTCAGCCGCTGCCAATGAAAATGCGGCAAAAGTAAACCATTCAGCCCAAGTCGCCGATGTTCAGCATTTTATTTCATCAGAAACCCTTAAATCGGTTAAAGCTTATTGGGATTACAAACGTGCAGCGGTTTTTCTGGAAAAAATAATTGAATCCGAGCAACGTGTCAATAATTGGGTTCAGCGCTTAAAAAGACCTTCGCCAAGCTTAACCGCTTTTTTAGAAGAGAAAAAAGGTAATGTGATTGATGCACGGCAAACGTTAGAGGAAGCACAAGTTAATTTAGCGGTTTCAATGGGATTGCCTGCAAGCGAATCGCCCAATATCGGTCAACCTGTGACTAATTTCACCTTAGAATGGGATGGTATTCTTGCCAATTTTAATAAAGCGCAAGTGATTCAAAAATGGACAGCAAGCTCCCTTGAAAATCGTTTGGATTTAAAAGCCACTCAATTACGATTAGAAAGCAGTCATATTTTATTAGCCAAGGCAAAACATGATACCTTGCCGCGTGTCGATGTAAAAGTAGGCGTAGGCTACAATGGCTATCGTTCTAATAATGGTTTTGGGAATTATCTGGATTCCTTTCATAGTAATATGCGCGGATTGGATTCCTCCGCCAGTTTAAATTTTAGCTATCCGATTGGTAATCATGCCGCCGAAGGACAAGAAGATTTAAAACAAGCAGGCTATCAACAAAGCCTTATCAAAAATAATGAAAAACAACGCCTCATTAATCTTGCGATTAATAAAGAAGCGATTAATGTGCAAGGACGTTTACAAAAAGTGGTTCAAATCCGTAAAACCACCCAGCTCTACAAGCGTTCGGTGCTAGACTTACAACAAAATTCGAGCTATTTTAATGACACGGTAAAATTACTGAGTTTAATGGAACTCGAAAATAAATTTATTGACTCTTTGCTGGAATCCTCCATCGCTTTTGCCGATCTTTTTAAAGCCATCGCGCAAGCACGTTTTCAGACGGGTAGCCTATTAGTGGTGAACGCCGACAGTAACAGTGTTGCCCTAAACGATATTATCACACTACCTTAATGACAATAATATCCTCTTCGTCTGCACCGCGAGTCTTTGTAAATTCTCTGCCTAAAAGTGGTACCCATTTGCTCGCAAAAGCCGCTAAAACCTTTGGCTATCAAGATTATTTTACCAGTGACTTTACTTTACCGATTAAGCGTGAAAATTTTCCACGGTTTTTAAATCACAGACAAGCTATTAATGCCTCGGGTAATACGGTTTCCAGCGCCGAAAATAATACCATTGGGATTGGCTCGTTACATTTACACCCCGTTACCGCGTCTGATTTACAAGATTGGTTAGAGATTGTTCCAGAAAATAATTACATACAAGGACATATTCCTGAAAATACCGTTTTTAATCAACTCTTGCAAACGTTAAATTATCGGCATTTAATCATTATTCGAGACCCGCGTGCAGTAATTGCCTCGTTAGTGCCTTTTGTTAATAATGCCAAAAATACGTTGTTTAAAGCCCATTTTTTAGGCGATGATTTTCTGAAAATGTCACTTGAAGAGCGCTTTGATTTTATTTTAACGGGTGGTTATGCCGAACAAGCGCAATTACAAGTCAAAAGCTTTAAAGCCGTTTATCAGAGTTTTTATCAATGGCGCGATCATTCCAATTGTTTGTTATTAAAATTTGAAGATTTGATTGGTGAGCAAGGCGGCGGTGAGCAAGAAGCCCAATATAATGCAATCACTAAAATTGCACAACATTTAGAGATTGAATTTGATGATGTAAAATCCCATGCTAAACACCTATTTGACCCAACCGTAAGAACTTTTCGGATTGGTAAAATTGATAGCTGGAAAGAAACCTTAGCGCCTGAATTAGTGGCTAAATTAACCCGTTATTGCGAACCTCTATGCCATCAAATGGGCTATACGCTCTAAATTTTTATTCTCATTAATTACCATAAACATGCTTATCTCTCACAGTCATTCCTTTATTTTTTTTCACGTTGCGAAAGTGGCAGGTATTAGCATTCGAAAAGCCCTTGATACTTACGTGGAAGAACCTGATTTTTTTAGAATACAACGGCCTGTTAAATATAAGGATGGTAATCTAAACCCTTTTTATGCGGTATGGGAATCGGCTTTACTGCACGCAACCGCTCGTAAAACCCAAAAAGAATTAGGGGCGGCTATTTTTGATCCTTATTATAAGTTTGCGTTTGTTCGTAATCCATGGGATTTACAAGTTTCTATGTATCATTTTATCCTTCGAGAAACTGAGCATATTCATCATCAACGGATCAAAGCAATGGGAGACTTTCATCAATACCTTGAATGGGTTGCTATCACCAAAAAACCCTTCCCTAAAGGGGCGGCTAAATTTCAAAAAGATACCTTATGCGATGCTGAAAATACTATATTAGTCGATTTTGTGGGGCGCTTTGAAAACTTATCAAGTGATTTTGCGTATATGTGTCAAAAACTTAATATTCAAGCCACTATGCCGCATTTAAACAAAAGCCAACATAAAAGTTATCAATCTTATTACACTCCTGCAAGTCAAGCCTTGGTTGCAGAACATTTTTCGGAAGATATTGATTTGTTTGGTTATCATTTTGAGGGTTATGAAAATAATGCCGCTTATATGCAAAAACGATAGGATAAACGACCATGATTATTGAATTACTGTTACTCAGTGGTATTTTTTATACAAGCACTAAAACCTTGAAGAAAAAAAGCACTGAAACCGCATTAAAACCATATGATAATAAAACCGATGAAAAAGCTGATATTTCAGAGGCCGAGCGGCGCATGGCACAAATGCTTGGGTCTGAAAAAGAACAGCAAGCCTTAAAACTCACTAATAAACGTGAAATAACCAGCGCAGGCATTGGCTTAGGGCTTGCCACTATAGGTGCTATTACTTTTCCGCCGATCAGTTTTTTAAGTGTGCCTTTTTTAGTTTATTCGGGGCGTAACGTCTTTTTAAAAAGCTTTCAACTGATTAAAGAGGGCAAATTTAGTACCGAAAGTTTAATTACCATTACTTTATTTGGTGCAATTTTACTCAAACGTTTTTTTATCGCCAACTTAATTGCTTTTTTAGTCCGTTATGCAACCTATCTTGCCAATAAAATTACCGATGATACTCGTGCTAATTTAGAAAGTTTATTTGGAGAACATCCAACCCATGTTTGGATTTTAGTGAATACGGTTGAAACTAAAATTACCTTTGATGAATTAAAAGTTGCCGATATTGTTATTGTACAGTCTAGCGAAATGATCCCCGCGGATGGAGTTGTTATTAATGGCATGGCGAGCATTGATCAGCATATTTTAACGGGTGAAGCAAATCCTGTTGAACGCGAAAAAGGTGATGAGGTTTTTGCTTCGACCTTAGTCTTATCAGGGAAAATTTATATTGAGGTTCAAAAAGCAGGAAAAGATTGTACGGTGGGGAAAATTGCCGATATTTTAAATAAGACCGTTGATTTTAAATCCTCGACACAATTGCGTTCGGAAGCGTTTTCGAAAGGGCTTGTGACCCCGACTTTAATTGCCAGTGCGCTTGCTATTCCTATCATAGGGTTTGGAGGAGCATTAGCGGTGGTTAATGCCCACCCTAAAAATAAAATTATGTTGATTGCACCCTTAACGGTGCTAAATTATCTGAATATTGCCTCAAAAAATGGCGTATTAATTAAAGATGGACGTTCGTTAGAATTATTGAATAAAGTTGATACCATTGTCTTTGATAAAACAGGCACACTAACTGAAACACAACCGCATGTTGGTCAAATATTTTGTTGCCGAAAAGGTCAAGAAGATAGAGTATTAGCCTATGCGGCGGCGGCAGAATACAAACAAGCCCATCCCTTAGCGCATGCAATTATAAAAGCGGCGGAAGAGGCAGAGTTAACCTTGCCTGAGGTCGAACACAGCGAATGTCATCTAGGCTATGGGGTGTTAGTCCATCGTAAAAAAGAAAGCATCCATGTGGGCAGTGAACGCTTTATGGAGGTGTCAAAAATTAAAATTCCCCCGAAAATTGCTGAACACCAAAAAGCCTGTTTAAAAGAAGGTTATTCTTTAGTGATGGTGGCTATTAATAAAAAAATTATTGGAGCGATTGAATTAAAGCCGACAGTTCGACCTGAAGTTAAAAAAATCATTCAAGATTTAAAAGCTCGCAGTGCAATCACATCGACCTATATTATTTCAGGCGACCACGAAGCTCCGACTAAAAAACTGGCCGAAGAAATTGGCATTGATCATTACTTTGCCGAAACCCTGCCCACCGATAAATCCGATTTAATTGAAAAACTAAAAGAAGAAGGGCGTTTTGTTTGTTACATTGGTGATGGTATTAATGATGCGATTGCCCTAAAAACCGCACAAGTTTCAATTTCGTTAAGTGGCGCGTCCACTATTGCCACCGATACCGCGCAAATTGTCTTAATGAACCAAGGCATTAGTCATTTAAATATGTTATTTGATTTAGCCGAAGACTTTAATAAAAATATGGATAAAACCTTTAATATTTTATTAACCCCTGCCGCGATTGGCATTGGAGGGGTATTTTTACTCGGTTTTGGATTGCCGCAAACCTTATTTTTAAATATGGGCGGATTATTCTTAGGCATGGGAAATGCAATGCGCCCCCGTGTGTTTGATCCTTTAAAAAACCAAGATGCTGTAGCTGACCGTAATGAAGAAACCTAATAAGTAATCACATAGAAACCTTTGCAAGACCGCCCCGAATTCACCTTAAAAACTATATCTCGTTCCCAAACTCCAGTT
>JAGLBU010000222.1 GCA_023146575.1 Methylococcales bacterium | reverse complement strand
TTAATTACTTACAAAGAGATTTAAATCAACCTCTTAAAGCAAGCCAACCATTATAACGACATGATCTTTTTTGTCAACACCTTGTTAAAAAATATTCTTCCTTGGTCTCTTTCAGAAACTAGTGCCGCTGAAAGAAAAGCGTATTATACAGTCCTATTTTGCTTCGTCAATATTTTTATTTATATTTTTTTTGGCTATCATCCATATTAGCCGTTTCAATATAAAGTAATGGCTTTTCTTTACCTTTAAAACCTGCCTTAAGCACACGACAAATTACTATTTCATGATCGCCTGCCGCCATATAGTCGCTGACATTACAATCAAAATAAGCCAAACATTCACTTAAAATAGATGATTGCGTTTTATCATATTCCCAATCATAAAGTTTCATTTTTTCTTCACTATAAGGCTGAGCGAAATGCGCCGCAACATCCAATTGACCCTGCTCTAAAACATTGATACTACAAATACCGCCTCTTTGTAACAATTCATAGGAATAATGCTGAGGGTTGATACTAAACGCCAGCAATAATGGATCGAATGATACTTGCATCACCCACGATGCCGTAAACGCATTTTTCTTGTTACCATCGCTCACAGCAATAACATAGACACCATGGGTTATTTGTTGCATTAATTTTGCAACATTTTCGATCATGACGTAAAAACTGAACGGTTATCAAGATTTAAAGCCGCACCTTGCAAAGCTTCAGAAATACTAGGGTGTGCATGAATAGTTCGCGCTAAATCTTCACTGCTTGCTGAAAATACCATCGCTAATACCGCTTCTGCAATTAACTCTGAGGCTCGCGTCCCTATAATATGAATCCCTAAAATTTTATCCGTTTCAGCATGACTCAAAATTTTAACCATTCCACTCGTTTTATTAATAGTACGCCCCCTCCCTGTGGTATTTAACGAGAAAACCCCTACTTTATAAGGCTCATTCACTGCTTTTAGCGCCTGCTCTGTTTGTCCCACCCAAGCAATTTCTGGCTCTGTGTAAATAACACAAGGAATAACATTGTAATCAACAGGCGTACATTCCCCTGCAGCAATACGTTCCGCAACAAAGACTCCCTCTTCCAGCCCCTTATGTGCCAACATAGACCCTAATAAAGTCAAATCACCGATAGCATAGACATTGGGTAAATTAGTACAACATTCCTCATCTACATGTATAAAACCACTTTCATTTAGTAATAAATTCGCTTCTGCAATCGCTAAAAATTCAGTATTCGGTCGTCGCCCTGTCGCTACAATTAGCTTATCTAAGGTAATACGGTGTTTGCCTTTTAAATCCTGATAGTCAACAATTACCTTGCCATCAACTATTTTTGTTGACATCACCCGCGCCCCTAAACGTAAGTCTAAACCTTGCTCACAATACAATTTATAAGCTTCATCCGAAATTTGAAAATCAGGTGTCATCAAAAAATTTTCTTGCGCTTCTAATAAAATAACCTTAGACCCCAAGCGATTCCAAATACCCCCAAGTTCTAAGCCTATAATTCCTGCACCAATAATTCCTAACCTTTTAGGGACTTCTGCCATATCTAAGGTTGCTTTAGAATCCAAAATTAATTCATTATCAATTTTTGCACAGGCCACATCAACGGATTTTGACCCTGTTGCCAGAATCACATTTTTAGTTTCTAAAATATGTTTTTCATCATTTTCACATAACACCACTTCAACTTTCGTAGCATTTAATAACGTTGCATCCCCATGAATATTATCAATATTATGATACTTAAAACTGTCTTTAATTTGATTGCTTAGATCATTCACCACTTGATCTTTGCGCTGAATCATTTTTTTAACATCTAACGAAAGACCGCTAATTTCAATCCCATGTTTTTCAGCATCTTCCTTTAGTGAGTGAAAAATTTTAGACGACTCCAACAATGCCACCGAAGGAATACTACCTGCATTAACATAAGTTCCGCCTAGACTTGACTCACCTTGGTTATTTTTCCAGTTATCAATACACGCCACTTGCAGCCCTAATTGTGCAGCACGAATAGCCGCGACATAACCTGCGGGTCCTGCACCAATAACAATCACATCATAAATGGATTTAAAATCGCTCATAATAGTATTCTCATCCATTAAATGTTAAGTAATAAATGTGCAGGCGACTCAAGACACTCTTTTATCATCACCAAAAACTGCACTGCCTCTCGCCCGTCGACGAGCCGATGATCATATGATAACGCCAAATACATCATCGGGCGTATCACCATTTCACCCTCTTCCACCACCACCCTATCTTTTATCCCGTGCATTCCTAAAATAGCACACTGGGGTGGATTTAAAATCGGCGTTGACAGCATTGAACCAAAAATCCCCCCATTCGTAATCGTAAATGTACCGCCCTTCAGGTCATCGTAACTTAAGGTTCCCCCTCGTGCTTTCAAACCAAAACCATTAATACTTTTTTCAATACCTGCAAAATCTAATTGATCCGCATCTTTTACTACGGGAACCACTAAGCCTCTCGGCGAGGTGACCGCAATCCCAATATCATAATAACCATGATATAAAATATCATTTTCATCAATAGAGGCATTAATCGCTGGAAATTTTTTCAACGCTTCAATTGACGCTTTTACAAAAAAAGACATAAACCCCAGTTTAATGTCATGCTTATCCTGAAACCGCCCTTGATACTGTTTACGCAAGCTCATCACAGCGTCCATATTCACCTCATTAAAGGTGGTCAACATCGCTGCATTTTGCTGAGCTTGCAATAATCTCTCCGCCACTTTAGCTCTTAAACGCGTCATGGGAACTCGCTGTTCAGGCCTCAAACCATCATCCACTACCGATGGCGCTACCACTTTTTCTTCTTCCCTTAAAATTCGTGATTCTGTCGGCGTTGTAATAATAATTTTATCAACTGATGCTTCCTTCTCCTTTTGCTGCTCTAAAAAGGTTAAAACATCCGCTTTTATAATTCGATCCTGCTTCCCTGTCCCTTTAATATCATGAGGGTTTAAATGATGTTCATTGATTAATCGTCTTACCGCAGGACTTAATGCCACCTCGCCCCCCAATTCAACCTCTACATCAAGCGTTACTTTTTCTTCAACTGATTCCTGTTGCACCGTTGCTGAAATAGGCTCAAGTAAAGCCAGAACTTCGCTCGCTTCTACAATTGCACCTTCTTTTTTTACAATTTCACTTAAAATTCCCGATTCAAGCGCAGGCACTTCCAATACCACTTTATCGGTTTCAAGATCAATCAGGTTTTCACCTTTCTCAACGCGTTCACCTTGCTGTTTATGCCAAACCACCACGGTTGCATCAACCACCGATTCAGGTAAATGAGGGACTAAAATTTCAATTGTCATAACGGTTTTCCTTCTTTTGAACCATATAAGGCCTCATTGACCACTTGTTTTTGTTGTTTAATATGGGTTGAGAAATCACCCACTGCAGGGGCAGCTGAGGGCTCTCGACCACAATACAAAACATCCATACTCTTTAATAAGTTATCGAAAAAATGATGCTTTGATTGATACCATGCGCCTTGGTTTTTAGGCTCTTCTTGACACCAAACAATGGTTTTTACATGCGAATAACGTCGAAGTTCTGTTTTAAAATCATGCGCGGGAAAAGGGTAAAGTTGTTCAATACGAATAATCGCCACATTATAAATTTCCTCCCGTTGTCGCTGTTCAATCAAATCATAATAAATCTTACCTGAACAAAAAATCACCCGTGTTACCTTCTTCACAATTACCTCAGAATCGTGTTCTTTAATAATTGGCTGAAAGGTTTTTTTACTTAAATCTTCCAGCGTTGAAACCGCTAATTTATGCCGCAACAAACTTTTAGGACTCATGACAATCAAAGGCTTTCGATAAACACGTTTTAACTGTCGTCTGAGTAAATGAAAAATTTGCGCAGGCGTTGTTGGTACACATACCTGTATATTATAAGAGGCACATAATTGTAAATAACGCTCTAACCGAGCCGAAGAATGCTCAGGTCCTTGCCCTTCAAATCCATGCGGTAATAACATCACTAACCCACTTAAACGCCCCCATTTAGCTTCCCCAGAGCAAATAAATTGATCGATTAAAACTTGCGCGCCGTTGGCAAAATCACCAAATTGCGCTTCCCATATCACTAAGGTCTCAGGTTGAGTGGAACTGTAGCCATATTCAAACCCTAATACCCCCGCTTCTGATAACAAAGAGTTATACAGTTGTAAATCCCCTTGATCGTCTGTTAAATGCTGCAAGGGAATATAAATTTCATTATTCAGCTGATTATGTAACATCGCATGACGGTGAGAAAAAGTCCCTCTGCCCACATCTTGACCCGTTATACGCACACTGTATTTTTCGACTAACAAGGTAGCATAGGCTAAATTTTCAGCACAACCCCAATCAATCGGTAACGCCCCTGCAATCATTTTCCGACGATTTTCCATCACTTTTGCCACACGGGGATGGATTTCTATACCTGTCGGTAATTGCTGTAATTTATCATTACAAAAACGTAACGCTTCTAAAGATACCGATGTTTCGGAAGCCCCTGTCCATTCCGTATCTAAATATTTATCCCAATGCCGTGTAAAGGAATAGTGGCTATTTTCCAAAACCCATTCAGTGACGACACCGCCTGCTTCCAATTTTTTTTGGTAAAAATTTTCCATTGTAAGCGGCATATTCTCATCCATGCTCCCTTCTGCCACTAATTGCTCGCCATATAATTGCCTTATGGTTTTCAGCGCTCGAATTTTTTTATACATTAAAGGTTGTGTTGCCGCAGGTTCATCGGCTTCGTTATGCCCTAAGCGTCGATAACAAACTAAATCAATCACCACATCTTTATTAAATTTCATTCGATAATCTAATGCCAACTGAGTGATGTACAACACTGCCTCTGGATCATCCCCATTCACATGAAAAATTGGCGCCTGAATCATATTCGCCACATCAGTACAATACAAGGTCGAGCGTGCATCAACAGGATCGCTGGTGGTAAAACCAATTTGATTATTAATCACAATATGAATCGTGCCACCTGTATAAAAACCACGAGTTTCCGCCATGTTTAAGGTTTCCATGACAATTCCCTGACCCGCAAAAGCGGCATCACCATGAATTAGAACAGGAATAACCGTATTAACATTATCTTTTTCACGTCGATCTTGCCGCGCTTTTACAGAACCTTCCACCACAGGATTGATAATTTCTAAATGTGAGGGATTAAAAGCCAACGTCAAATGAAGATTACCGCCAGCGGTTTTAATATTCGATGAAAAGCCCTGATGATATTTTACATCGCCCGTAATCGCACCAGGTATCGCGCTATGAACCCCTTCAAATTCTCCAAATAATACCGACGGCTTCTTGCCTAAAATATTGACTAACACATTAAGTCTGCCTCTATGTGCCATTCCGACAACCATTTCTTTAACATGTTGCGCGCCTCCTTGCTGAATCAATTCATTTAAAACAGGAATAAGCGACTCCCCCCCTTCTAACGAAAAACGCTTTTGCCCGACAAAACGCTGATGTAAATATTTCTCAATCCCTTCTGCCGCCGTCAATTGCCCTAACAACCATTGTTTTTTCTTTGCACTAATTTTAGGTCTAGGGGTTTCGATATGATTTTTCAGCCAACGCCGAATGTCCATATCCATAATATGCATATACTCAAACCCAATCGTTTCACAATAAATTGAATTTAAAAGGGCAATAATTTTTCGTAATGATAATTTTTCATGACCTTGCAACGTCCCTGTATCAAAAACGGTTTCCATGTCAGGCTCAGACAAGCCATAATAAGCAGGATCTAAATCAGCTAAGGTGGGTAATTCTGCCTGTAAAGGGTTAATTTTCGCGCCTTGATGCCCACGGGTTCGATAAAAATTAATTAACCGCGCCACTCCAGATTGTTTTTGCACACTTTGCTCAGTAATACCTTGCAACCTTGCAATAGGGCTTGCTGATGAAGAAGAGGCCGCAAGATTTGCAAACCGCTCCACAATTGGGCTATGAGGCACTTCCGAACGCCCATCACTAATCGTATTAAATTTTACCCGCCAGCTGGCTTCAACAGAATCAGGGTTTTTTAAATATTGCTCATATAAATCTTCAATATAAATCGCATTACTGCCATAAAGGGCAGAGGATTCTTGAAAATGTTTCAGTAAGTTGTCCATACAATAAAGGGGATGAATTTAATATTTAAAAGATTTTAAATTACCTATCAGTCTAGTTCAGAAAAGCAAACTTTACTAAAATTTAAGGTTTACAAAAATTGGATTGCACACTAGAGTAAATCTTGTCATTGTCACACGCCACTGAATTGAAAATACACTCTTGACCAACCTAATAGGAACGTTATATGAATTATAAAAGCCTGCCTCTCTTATCGGTGATCTTACTGATAGCCTCATGCAGTACAGACCCTGTTATTCCAAAACCCGACTCCCCCACTAAAATATCGCGCCCCATTGTACCGTCTAACCCAACTAAGGGACATGCTCAACGACCTAAGAAAAAATCGTCTTATACTAAAAAAACACCGAAACAGGTGGGGCATTATTCATCAAATCAACTTTATGGTGATTACGCAGGTTCTGCTGGCGCGCATAATCTTATCCGTAAACTCTCACGTCAACATGGCTTTTCAGAAAATTATTTACGCGGGGTATTATCCAAAGCAAAACACCTTAATTCAGTAATGAAATTGGAAAAGCCAACCCTCAATGTTAAAAAAAGTTTTACACCTTCACGCGGTAGCTGGTCACGTTATCGCAAAAAATTTATTAAATCATCACATATTAATAACGGCATTACCTTTTGGCAGCAAAATGCTAAAACCTTAGAAAGAGCCAGTAGAACCTACAAGGTTGACCCTGAATACATTGTAGCGATCATTGGGGTTGAAACCTATTTTGGTCGCAATGTTGGACGAACACGAACCCTTGATGCCTTAAGTACATTGGCTTTTCACACTAAAAGGCGTTCTAAATACTTCACCTCTGAATTAGAAAATTTCTTAATCATGACTAAAGAGCAAGGCTACGACCCACAAGACGTGAAAGGATCTTGGGCGGGTGCGATGGGTTTAGGACAATTTATGCCCAGTAGTTTTCGAAAATTAGCGGTCGATTTTGATAATGATGGTAAGCGTGATTTATGGAACCCAACCGATGCCATTGGTAGTGTTGCCAATTATTTTTCACACCATCATTGGCGCTACAAAAAACCTGTCACCACCCGCGCCTATTCAAAAGCCAACGCCAGACTGTTTAGAACTTACAGCGAAGATCAATATTGGACGCTACACCCTAATTTTAAAGTCATTAAAAAATACAATCACAGTAATTATTATGCAATGGCAGTACATCAACTCGCCCAAGAAATTAAACGTGGCTATCAACGCTAACGCTTTTTTTGAGTCAATAAAGCGCGATTGCGACGAGCAACTTTAGGGTCGCAGATTAAGGGGCGATAGATTTCCACTCTATCGCCTTTTTTTAGTAGTTGATTCAAGCCGCAACGCTGACCAAAAATTCCCACGGGCATTGTT
>JAGLBU010000221.1 GCA_023146575.1 Methylococcales bacterium | reverse complement strand
ATTTATTAACAATCCGTCCCACATCGGTGGGATAAAAACGCTTGGTTTCCAAGGTAACATATTCACGATTTTGCAAGGTTGAAATAATCGTCGCATAGGTTGATGGACGACCAATGCCATGTTCTTCCAAAGATTTAACCAAACTGGCTTCACTGTAACGCGGCGGTGGCTCGGTAAAATGTTGATCACTGACAATGACTTTTAATGGAATTGAATCGCCAATTGTTAACGGCGGTAGAAAATTCTCCTTATCATCCCCTTCTTTCGTATCATCCAAGCTTTCCAGATAAACCGCCATAAAACCTGCATGTGTTACGGTTGATCCTGTGGCTCTAAAGACATTTTTATCCGACCCACAATGAAAATCAATCGCCATTAAATTGAGCGTTGCATGAATCATTTGACAGGCAATGGTGCGTTTCCAAATTAAATTATAAAGCTTGTATTGTTCAGCACTCAGGTAGCTTTTAATTTCCTTAGGGATAAACTGAACGGTGGTTGGACGCACCGCTTCATGGGCTTCTTGGGCATTTTTTGATTTGGTTTTAAATTTTCTAGGGGTTTTAGGGATATTGTCAGCCCCATATTTTTCAACAATTAAGGCTCGAATATCGGTGAGAGAATCCTCTGAAAGTGTCACGGAATCGGTTCGCATATAGGTGATTAATCCTGCGGTTTCACCTTTAACCTCAATTCCTTCGTATAATTGTTGCGCTACAATCATGGTGCGTTTGGTGGTAAAACCTAATTTACGCGCCGCTTCTTGTTGCAAGGTTGAGGTGGTAAAGGGAGGGGAAGGATTTCGTTTACGCTGTTTCTTTTGAACATTTGCCACAATTAAACAATCATTCGAGCAATTTTTTAAAAAGGTTTCGGTTTTTTCCGCATTCGTATCGTCCGTAATTGAGAATTGCGATAATTTTTTACCCTCAAAATAGGTTAATCGTGCTTTAAAATCTTGCTTATCGGCTTCAAAATGTGCATCCAGTGTCCAATATTCACGTTTTTTAAAGGCATCAATTTCAATGGTGCGCTCAACAATCATCCGTAATGCAGGGCTTTGAACCCGACCTGCAGATAAACCTCTGCGAATTTTTTTCCACAATAACGGCGATAAATTAAAACCGACTAAATAATCTAATGCCCGCCGTGCTTGTTGCGCATTGACCATATCCAGTGCTAATTCAGCAGGATTGGCAATCGCCTCAGTGACCGCCTTTTTGGTGATTTCATGAAAAACCACCCGATGAACCGCTTTCTTTTTAAGAATTTTGCGATTTTTTAAGAGTTCCAGTAAATGCCATGCAATTGCTTCCCCTTCTCGATCAGGATCTGTGGCTAAATAGAGGGTTTCGGCTTTTTTTAAGGCTTTAATAATCTCTTGAACATGGCGCTGATTGCGCTCAACTAATTGGTATTTCATGGCAAAATCGTTTTGCGTATCCACTGCCCCTTCTTTTGGCACTAAATCTCGAACATGCCCGTAGGATGCTAAGACATGAAAGTCTTTGCCTAGGTATTTTTCAATCGTTTTTGCTTTTGCAGGCGATTCTACAATAACCAGATTTTTACTCATTGTGTTTTGAACTCAGTAAGGGGGGTTAATTTAAGTAACTAGGGGATAAATCATAGACAATTTCTTCCATTCTGGAATAGGCTGTATCATCGTCTGATTGGGTCAACAGCACTAACAAAACAATCCATTTTAATTCGTCTAAGGTGATGGTTTCATTTTCTAACACCATCGTTCTATCAATGACAATTTCCCGATGATCGGGCGATAAAATACCGCTTAATTCCAGTGAGATTAACAAATTTTGACAATCAATATCTAAATGGCGTTTTTCAGGGGTGGAAAAAATCCGAAAGGCTTGGGTTTGACAGCGCCATTGGTGTGTTTCACTTAAAGAATTTAACCATAAAAAAGCCGAATCAACCTGTGAAAGCGAAAAACCTTGTTTTAATAATTCAGTTTTAAGAGCAGAACGGTTAGGCGTTAATTCTATATAATCGTCTAGATAATTTTCAAACAGGTAAATGAGAACATCGAACATATTTTTTTGACTACTATGGCTGCGTTATTTTATGCGTAAATAGCCACCACCTGCCGCACTACTGATATAACCTTGTAATTCTAAAATCAGTAACATAGAAGAAATAATATTGGCAGAAATTCCACTTTCTTCCACCAAAACATCCACCGATGTGGGACTAAACATAATAAGATTCAATAGATTTTGCTGAGCTAGGTCAAGTTCTGATTGATTATTTATTGGCTCAGAAATGCTATCATATTGATTATATTCATTTAGTTCCTCTAAAATATGTTCAGAGGTTTCGACTAATTTTGCCCCTTCTCGGATGAGACCATTGCAGCCTCTTGCTAAAGGATTATAAATAGAACCTGGAATTGCAAAAACATCGCGGTTTTGCTCCAAGGCTAAACGAGCGCTGATTAATGAGCCACTTTTTTTGGCGGCCTCGACCACTAATAACCCTAAACATAAACCGCTAATAATTCGATTCCGTCTTGGAAAATTCGCCGCCATCGCATTGGTGCCAGGTGGAAATTCTGAAATCATCACCCCTTTGTTGACAATTTCAGTTGCCAAGGTTTTGTGTGAGGCAGGATAAACCCGATCTAATCCCGTACCCGCTACGGCAACGGTATTCCCCGTGGCGTTTAAAGCCCCTTCATGACTGCACGCATCAATCCCCAATGCCAAGCCACTGCTAATGGTATAACCCTTATTGGCAAGGTCATAGGCAAAATCATAGGCAATTCGCCGACCTTCTGTGGAGGGGTTACGACTGCCAACTATGGCAATTTGGGGACTTGAGAGTAATTGTTTTTGTCCACGCATAAATAATAACGGCGGCGGATCAGGAATTTGTTTTAATTGTTGTGGGTAAAAGGCATCTTCAAGCGTTAACACATTGTTATTTTCAACCGCCAACCACGCTAAATCTTTTTCAACTTTCGCCCAATCTGGGTTTTTAAGACCACTTATAATTTTAGCGCTCAAGCCTAAGGTTTTCAGGGCTGCAGGCGATTCTGTAAAAACGGCCTCAGGCGAGCATTGATCTAAAATTTTTAAAAACGTCTTGCAACCGACCCCTGAAACCCGTAATAACGCCAACCAATATTTCATTGAATTACTTTATTGAAAGGTTGCATACGCAGGGGTTTTGACTTTATCAAACACATGAATCGCTCGACTCGCTTTCATAATCAAGCCATAACTAACACGATTGAAGGTGCGAAAAACCATTAACGTGCCTGCTAATTCATCGGGTAATTTAAGTTTTTTCTTGTCTTTGTCTTCACTAATACGATCAATAATTTTACGACCCTTTTGATAAATATCCAGCACATCCCCCACTTTTAAACCATCCGTATTACCCTTATCAATCACGACGACATTATAGCGACCAATTTGCGAGACCCCATCCAAAACGCTAATTAAATTTGCATTGATTTGAATGCTCGGTAATTGAGGAAAATAACTTTGCACCACAGGCTGAATGGGCGTTTCCATCAAACGATCACCGACTTTTACTTCTCGTTTAGATTTGGTTAAAATCAGTGTTGCAGGATCGCCCTCACGCTGTAAAGTCGCACTGGCAAGGTATAAAGCCTCATGCCCTAAAAACTCTTTGGTTTCGGGGTTATGATAGGCTTGACCTTTACGGTACACCGAATAATGTAAAGTTGTGGGGTGTAAAATAGCCCGTACATACATCCGTGTGCCAGCGCCTGCCACCAAACGCGCATCAGGAAAATCAATAATATAAGGGGATTTTTTAAAGGTTTCTTTCTCTACCACTTTTGGTGAGGTTAAAAACGGCGCAATCGCATTAGCAGGAATTTTTTTTAAAATATCCTCAATTTCTTCAATCCGATTACGTGGATAAATTTTAGTTTCAGTTCGATAATAATCAGGCGGCGGAAGCTCTTTAGGCTTTTTAGGCTCTTCCGTAAAAACAGGTGCAGGTTCAACTTTTTCATGCACCTCATAGGTTTCGGTAACAGGTGCGATGACTGGAGCTGGAGCAGGTTTAGGCTCAAATGGCTCTTCTCCAGCCCAAACGGTCATACTAAAAAATAAGCTTGCTACCGCTATAGGTGTTTTTAAAAAGGACATAGTGAACCCTATGGATGGTTGTTTGAAAAAGTCTGGATGTAAAGTTTAGATGAATTCATATAGAATACCAAGTCCGAAAACCCTCGTGGAGAAATGCGTGTCCCTTTTACCTATCCTTGAATTTCCTGATGACCGCTTGCGTAAAAAAGCCGCACTCATCAAAACCGTGGATAAAAAAATAACCAAATTAGTGGATGACATGATTGAAACCATGTACGAAGCCTCAGGTGTTGGGCTAGCTGCCACGCAGGTTAATCATCACATCCGCTTAATTGTGATTGATATTAGTGACGAAAAAAATGAGCCTTTATGTTTGATTAACCCTGAATTTATTGAAAAAATAGGTGAAAAAATCTCCGAAGAAGGCTGTTTATCGGTTCCCAATTTTTTTGAAGATATTCAGCGCGCTGAAACCATTAAAATCCGCGCCCTTGACCGAGTAGGTCAGCCGTTTGAACTGGAAGCCGATGAATTATTATCGGTCTGTATTCAACACGAAATGGATCATTTAAACGGTAAATTATTCGTTGATTACATCTCACCGTTAAAGCGACAACGCATTAAAACAAA
Source organism: Methylococcales bacterium (assembly GCA_023146575.1). Taxonomy (GTDB): domain Bacteria; phylum Pseudomonadota; class Gammaproteobacteria; order Methylococcales; family Methylomonadaceae; genus WTBX01. Next base: position 2,464 of record JAGLBU010000221.1, on the reverse strand, counting down.
ATTGGAAAAAATTCACCGAAAAAACCGTTAATAGCCGTTTAAGGGGTTTTACTCCAATGCAATTTTTTCGTAAAAAATCATAGCATTGAGGATGTAATATTTTAACCGCTCTATCTCGTTCCCAAACTCCAGTTTGGGAACGCATACACAAGCTCGGCTTGATGTATCACAAATATTATTTTAGTAAATATCAAGTAAAACTTGATTAATAGGCATTCCCAAACTGGAGTTTGGGAACGAGCTAAAACAAAATTGGAAAAAATTCACCGAAAAAACCGTTAATAGCCGTTTAAGGGGTTTTACTCCAATGCAATTTTTTTCGTAAAATTTCATAAAAATCATAGCCTTGAGGGTGTAATATTTTAACCGCTTTTGAAGATTTTTTAATGATAATTTTATCGTGAATTGACACATCAGGAATATCTAAATAATCACAGGTCACTTGCGCGTTAATGTGTTTATTTCGGCAAAAACTGATTTCAATTTCACAACTATCCGCCATTACAATCGGACGATTTGACATCGTTTGCGGATTTAATGGCACTAACATCAAAGCCCCTAGTGTTGGATGTAAAATTGCACCGCCTGCGGACAAAGCATAGGCGGTTGAACCTGTCGGTGTGGAGACGATCAAACCATCTGACCGTTGAGAATTTAAAAATTTACCGTCCACATGGGTCACAATTTCAATCATGCTCGGGGTAATCCACCGATGCACTGCCACTTCATTTAAGGCATATTCTCGGCGAATCACCTGTTGACCCCGAATAATTTTTGTTTTTAAAAAATGCCGCGTTTCCGCCTCATAATCCCCTGCTAAAATCGCCTCTAACGCGCTGGACATTTCTTTGGGGCATACGTCCACCAAAAAGCCCACACGCCCAAGATTAATTCCAATAATTGGTACATCATACAAAGCACTGCTACGTGCGGCGGATAAAAACGTCCCGTCCCCCCCAACGCTAATAATCAAATCACAATGCGCGCCAATGGTTTCTAAAAGACAGGTTTCAACCGATTGTTGAATAAACTTTGCGCTCTTTTCCGCCATCACAATCGCATAATGGCGCTTTTTTAAAAACTCAAATAAAGCAATTAAGGTTGGCTCAATGCTCACATCACAGGGTTTGCCAATGATCCCTATGGTCTTAATGTTATCATCCATATTAACGCCATTTTAAAATTCAATAGGGACAAAATTATAGCAATTCCTTACTTTGGATAGGCGAATTTTAGAACAGAGTTGGTTATAATTCGCTTATACCCTTTTCATTTTTTTAAAATGCCTATGACCTTAACGCCTGAATCTTCTCCAATAACCGTGGATGTGATCGTGATAGGCAGTGGTATTGGTGGCTTAACGGCCGCTGCCTTATTAGCAAAATCAGGGAAATCCGTGTACGTTTTAGAACAACATGACCGAGCAGGCGGTTATGCTCATGGCTTTAAGCGCAAACACTACCAATTTGATTCTGGGGTACATTTAACCAGCGGTTGCAGCGCAACAGGCTATCAAGGTGGGCAAATTTTATACAAAGTATTACAAAGCTTAGGGGTTTATCAACACTTGGATTTTATTCGTATTAATCCCTTTTCATACGTTGAATTTCCCGACCTAAAAATAACCTTACCACTGGGCATTGAGGCATTTGTTGATAAAATGGCACAAAAATTCCCCGATCAATCCGAAGGCTTACGAAAATTATTAACCCTTTGTTTACAGCTTTCAGAACAAGTTGCCAAAGCCGATGACATTATGGCAACTCAAGACAGTGAAAAAATCCACCACCAACTCGCCTTATTATTTCAGTATAAACGCGCCACCCTTGCCAGTGTTTGGGGTAATTTTATTCAAGATAAACAATTACAAGCCATTTTTGCCAGTCATTGGCCGTATCTCGGTTTGCCGCCTGAAAAAGTCTCCTTTATATATTGGGCGATTATGCTCATTGGCTATTTGGTTGACGGCGCTTATTATTGTAAAGGCGGCTTTCAAAAATTAGCCGACCGCTTTGTTTCAGGTTTGCAAAAATACGGAGGGCGCATTCGCTATAAAAGTAAAGTCGCGCGTATTAATGTTCAAAATAATCAGGTTCAAAGTCTTTGCCTTACATCAGGTGAAACTTTTTATGCTCAAACGATTATCTCAAATGCCGATGCAAGGCAGACTGTTTATAACATGATTGGTGCAGACTATTTTCCGAAACGCTATTTAGCACGTTTTAAACAAATGCAACCGTCAACCTCGCTGTTTGTGGTGTACCTTGCCTCCTGCTTAGATTTAAAAGCCCAAGGGATTCATCACGAAGGTTTTTATTACGATCATATCAATCATGAGCAGAATTATGAAATTGCCTTTACCGACCCTGAAACCGTTTCGTGGCTTAGTATTACCGTCCCCACCTTAATTGATGCTAGTCTTGCGCCCCAAGGGGAGCATATTATTGTTTTAACCCGTTTAGTC
>JAGLBU010000220.1 GCA_023146575.1 Methylococcales bacterium | reverse complement strand
ACCGATTTTTATATTACCATTTGATTAGCATGGTTGAACAAGTCGGTGGCTTTAAAGAATATGGCTTTGATAAAACCGTTTATACCATCGTGGTACTCACCAGCACGCCACGCGATGACAGCGTTAATTTTAGTTATGCTGTCAGCAATATGAACCCTATTGACGAACACCAGCGCATTGTTGATGTCTACCCGCATCAATTAGTCTTTTTATGCCCACGCCAAGCCAATAAAAAAACCCCGCCCAAAATAAAAAAATGGCTGGATTTTATTGAAGATTCTCTCGATGGAAAAATAGAAAATTCTGATTACCCTGATACTTTATCTGAAATTAAAGATGAAATGGCGTGGAGCAATGCTAAAACTCGTTTTATAGACGAAGGCCGCAAAGAGGGAATCGAAAAAGGAAAAGAAGAAGAACGTGAAAAAATTATTTTACAAGCTCGTAAAATGGGGTTGGATGATGAGGCAATTGCTCAATTGATTAAATAAATCAGACTGTGTTCACGATGAAAACCCACCCTACCCCATTAAATAATTATTCTGGTTTAAGAATATCTGTTGCTGATATAGGTTCTTCAAAAATACCTGTCAATTTTTGTTTAAATTCAAGTGCAATATCACGCGCAGCAGCACGGGTTCTAATCACACGAGGGGTTATTAAAATTACTAATTCGGTTTTAGTAATGGTTTTTTCGGTGCTACCAAATAATGCTCCAAGCACTGGAATTTGATTTAATAAAGGAATCCCTGTTTTATCATAGGTTTTGTTTTCACTTATCAAGCCGCCTAAGACAATGGTTTCTCGATCATGAACCGCCACAATACTAGTGATTTTTCGTTGTAATATTGAGGGAGAATCAATCGCGGAAGTACTACCAACTGACCCAGCTGGAATGGCGTTATCAACACTTTGGTCAATGGTCATGATAACTAAACCATTCGCATTAACACGGGGTTTTACTTTTAAGGTGACCCCTGTTTCACGCATTTGAATCGTGTTGCTAGTCGTCCCTGTATCGGTGGTTAATTCTGAAGTTCTAACAGGAATTTTTTCACCCACCTGAATCACCGCTTCTTGGTTGTTTAATACCATTAAAGAGGGTGCTGATATGACGTTAATTTTATTGTCTTTGGCTTCAGCCGTTAATACCGCTCGAATATTATCAGCGCTGCTTAAAAATGAATACCCAAATCCAGGGTTAAATGCGGTTGCCGCAACCGCGGCTAAATCACTAATACCAATCCCTGACCCACTGCTTCCAGCCCCATTTTTATGGGTAAAATACCAACGAATGCCATGCCGTAATTCATCGGTCAATGTAACCGAAATAATAGTGGCATCAATCAATACTTGTAATGGCATCACATCTAATTGAGCAATCACGTCTTTTAACATTTTATACTGTGACTGCGTTGCGATAATAATCAACGCATTATTCGTTGGGTCTGCCACAATATTAACCCCTTCCAGCTGGTCAATACTATTAACTGAATTACTGGAACCGTTTAGCTTTGCAAGGTTTTTATTAAGTCGGCTTGATTTTCGAGTAGAGGTTTTCTTTTGACCAATACTGCCCGATTTTACCCCTGGCGCAAGGCTTTTATCTTTTTTAGACTTGGATTTTGCCCCTGTAATAATGGTCGAAAGTGTATTGGCGAGTTCTTCTGCATCCACATGCTTGACCTTATAAACAATAATGCCATTGCTGCTACTGGTATTGGCTTTATCTAAACGACTGACCCACTTTTTAACCGTTGTAAGATAACGCGCTTGTGGACTAATTGCCATAATCGCATTTAATCGTTCAATAGCGACAAAACGTAATAAACCATTTAAAGGCGTTTGCTCGCCACTTTCGAGCATAAATTCTAGTTCTTTAATCACTGTTTCTGGTGCGGCTCGTTGTAAAGGGAAAATCCCAAAGGACATCCCTTGCATCACATTAACATCAAAAGTTTTAATAATACCAAGCGCTTGCTCTAGTTCTTGACCATGCCCTGCAAGCACCATCACATTACGACTTTTATCCAAACGTACCAGCGCACCTTCTGACAATATACCTTTTAAAACTTCCGCCATATCCATAACACTGACATATTCCAGCGGGATAATTAAAATTTGATGCCCTTCAGGCAATTTCCCTTGTTGTTTACCCGATTTAATTTCTGAAAAACCATTGGCTAATGCCGCAGGTTCAATATGATAAATATTATTATTTTTAACTAATGCCGCACCATTCATTTTTAATAAAATTGCCAGCGTGGGCAGCATTTCAGATTTACTAATCGGTTTCGTGGTTTTAATGGTAATACTGCCACGAACATTGGGGCTAACCACATAATTAAGCTGTAAAATTTCCCCTAAAATGGTAGCAGCCACTTCTTCTATTTCAGCATTGGTAAAATTTAACTCATACTTGCCATTTCGTGAAGGTTGTGGTGTTTTTTTAGGCAACGCTTTTTTAGAAATAAAATTACCCGTCCCTGAATAAATTTCAGCCTTAGGCGTTTCAACAATTGGTAAAACAGTTTCATCAGACGGAGTCTTATCCGTCACAATATCTTTATTTTGATTGTTGGTTTGTAATGGTAAGCTATCTAGTGGTATTTTTTTCCCCATATGTGGGCCTAAATATTCACATCCTGACATAAAGATTACCGCTACCAGAACAAGACTCAGCCTCTGAAAAATTTTAAATTCAATCATTATCACTTTCAGTTAAATTGGGGGGATTAGCTTTAAAATAGGGAAAAAAACCACAGATTATTTAATGAGGGTAATCCGTGCAAATTTACGTTTTCCAACTTGATAAACTCGTTGACATTCATTTGTTAGCATCAGTTTCGAGTCAGACACTTTCTCACCATCAATTTTTACCGCGCCTTGCTTAATCATTCGCATGCCATCAGAGGTACTTTTAACTAAGCCCGATGTTTTTAAAATATTGGCAATTGCTAAACCCTCTGCCTCGATTTTAAGCTCAATTTCTGGCATATCATCAGGAATCGCACCACGCTGAAAACGGGCTTCAAAATTTTCTAAGGCTTTATTCGCCGCTACTTGATCATGAAAACGAGTAATAATTTCTTGTGCTAACAACACTTTATATGTGCGCGGATTATCGCCTTGCTCACAGCTTTGTTGCCATTGGTTGATTTCAGATAGAGGTCTAAAACTCAGCAATTCAAAATAACGCCACATTAATTCATCCGAAATCGACATGATTTTACCAAACATTTCATCGGCTGATTCAAAAATCCCAATATAATTATTTAAGGATTTAGACATTTTTTGCACGCCATCCAAGCCTTCTAAAATAGGCATAGTCATGACGACTTGGGGTGTTTGTCCATAAAGACTTTGTAATTGTCGCCCGACTAAAAGATTAAATTTTTGATCGGTACCGCCTAATTCAACATCCGCTCGCATCGCCACTGAATCATAACCTTGTATTAACGGATATAAAAATTCATGAATACTAATCGGCTGACCACTTTTAAAGCGTTTGCTAAAATCATCACGCTCCAACATTCGAGCCACCGTATGCTTTGAGGCTAATTGAATCAAATCCGAGGTCGGCATTTCATTCATCCATGTTGAATTAAACATCACTTCGGTTTTTTCAGGGTCTAAAATTTTAAACACCTGATTTTGATAGCTTTTAGCGTTTTCCAATACTTCTTCACGTGTCAAGGGCTTACGCGTAATATTTTTTCCCGTCGGATCACCAATCATGCCCGTAAAATCGCCAATTAAAAACAGTACCGTATGCCCGCATTCTTGAAATTGGCGTAACTTATTTATAAGTACTGTGTGGCCTAAGTGTAAATCAGGCGCTGTGGGGTCAAAACCTGCCTTAATTCGTAAAGGGCGATCAAGCGCTAATTTTTTAATCAATTCAGCTTCGACTAAAACATCTTCCGCCCCTCTGGTTAAGCTCTCTAACATATTTTCTGGCATACTTTTCTCCCGACAGTTCATTTATAAATGCTGGCATTATAGAGCGAGTTAAGCTTGATTGTTGGAAAAATGACCCGCCGTTAGACTATAATCAGACTATGGTAGTGGCTTTATTTTAAATTTTTGTCCTACTTCATATTTTTAACTACTCAAAAATAGACTCGTGAAAAATAGACTGTATCAATCCTTATTTTTAGGAATTACTTCCGCCATCGCAGCCAGCGCTAGTTATGCGTTGATTACGCCACAAAATGAGAAACAGGCTAAAACGGAAAATTTGGCAACAACAATCGCAGCGATCCCTTCAATCTACGACACAACCTCAGATTTTATAGAACAAGCTATTCGATTAGAACAACTCGCCAATTTAGAAGCGCCCATAAAACCTCGTACCATTCATCATGAAATTCAAGAAGATGAATCACTGGCTTCTATTTTATCCCTCTATGGTGTTGATAAAAAAACCCTTAGAAAAATTACCGAAGCCAATAAAATTGGCGCACGATTTACACACTTAAACCCCCAAACCATTTTAACGATTGAGCTTGACAAAAACTATCAACTAAAATCTCTAATTTATGACGCGGATAATGTCAATACCTTAGTCGCCTCTCGAAACGAAGAACAATTTGATGTTCATGTTGAAAGTAGGTCTTTAGATGCACAGGAAATTTTAACCCAAGGTACTATTGAAACCAACCTTGCCGTTGATGGTAAAAAAGCAGGCTTATCCGTTGAAATAATAGACCAACTTACCGATAAAATTTTTGCATGGGATATTGATTTTAGCCAAGACCTTAATGCGGGTGATAAATTTACCGTTATTTATGAAGAAACCTTGGTCGAAGGTCGGCGCTTAAAAACAGGTAATATTCTTGCCGCCGAATTTATTATTGGAGGAAAGTCCTATTCGGCGATTCGCTACCAAAACAGTCAAGGTGAAGTCACTTATTATTCGCCACAAGGTAAAAATGTTGTGCGTGAAACCCGTAAATCTTTTTTACGAAGTCCCATCGCGTACGCACGCGTTAGCTCACATTTTAATCTTCATCGGCGACACCCTATTTCTCATCGAATTCGCGCTCATAAAGGCGTTGATTATGCCGCGAGAAATGGCACACCCATTCAAGCGACAGGCGGGGGTAAAATAATCTTTAAAGGTCGGCAAAGTGGTTATGGCCGTGTGGTGATTATTGAACACGATTCACAATATAAATCCCTTTACGCACATCTTTCACGCTTCAACAACCGCTACAAAGTAGGCAGCCTCATTAAGCAAGGTGAAACCCTTGGTTTTGTCGGGCAATCAGGGGCGGCAACAGGCCCACATTTACATTATGAATTTTTAGTCAATGGGGCCCATAAAAACCCCGTAACGGTTAAATTACCGCAAACTGAAATTCAAGAGAATAAAGGCTTATTAGCACGTTTTCAACAAAAATCTCGACCGTATATTGAGCGACTCAATCGAGCAAATTCAGAAACTGCGATCATTAATGTCGATAAATTTTTTGCTAAAAAATCTGATAAACTTTAAATCTTAATGGCAGAACTTTATATCGGTTTGATGTCTGGAACCAGCGTTGATGGTATTGACGCTGGTCTTGTTGATTTTAGCCATCCAAAACCCAAGCTCATCGCTTTTGAATGCACCGCTTTCCCAATTGAACTGAAAGATAAAATCAAGCAATTAAGCGCTCATCAAGCCTTATTATTAAAGGACTACGGCGCGCTGGATTGCCAATTAGGACATCTATTTGCCGATGCCGTCAATCAACTTTTAAAAAAATCAGGCATCACCGCTGCTGAAATTATTGCCATAGGGAGCCATGGACAAACCCTATTCCATGAACC
>JAGLBU010000022.1 GCA_023146575.1 Methylococcales bacterium | reverse complement strand
ATTTAGATGAAAGGTAGGGTTTAAAAATACTTAGTGGGTTATTAGATTTCGAGAATAATGATGGGAAATTCCAAAAAAAACAATACGGCGGCAAAATTAGACAGTCTTCATAAACTAGACCAAACACCAGACTCGCTTTTAGGTGATGAGGAGGATTTAGTGTATGAATTAATTGAAGAGGAAGAAGCTATCACTGAAACTTCTAATGTTGAGGAGATCAAGCAATTAAAACATACCCAAAAATCAATACGGCTACAGTTAGATGATGCCTTTCTTGATATTGATAAGTTAGCCCGTCAATTTAAAAAAGAAAAGCAAGCTCGAGGCACATCATTAACCAGTTATATCGCTTTAATGCTTGCAGGTATTGCGCTAATTTTGGCGTTAGGTAGCATTTATTTTTTAAGTGATGCACAAGAAAGTGTTGATAAATTAGTACGCTCTATTGAAACTTTAAAAAACCACAACCATACCGAAAGTGGCGAGACTATTGATAGTCAAATAGATGACTTGAAGCTAAAAGTCGATAATCTTGTCGATAAACAAAATACTCAAACATCAACCGACAGTTCTGCGGCTGACGATATTGAAGCGAAAAAAAATACCCCAGAAGATCCTTTAACCTTTACAGGTTCTGGCATTCCAGCTTCTACAGAGATAGCGGTTGTACCTTCAGCTAACACAAATAAAATAAGCGCCTCCGATGTAAAAGAAGAAGTCATCACCCCTATAGTTAGCGATTCTAGCGCTACTTCTACGACCGTTAATAACACACCAGCAACGGATACTACGGCAACAGAGACTTCTGATGATAAAAAAGAAATTGTGGCTGACCCTTTTAGCGCATCAACAGCGCCTCCTGCTTTAACAACTGATAGCTCAGTAACCCTATCAACAGATACGTCGGCTGAGGAAAAAACACCAACGACTGATGCTTCAACGACTAAAGAGACAGAAGTTGTCCCCGTTTTAGCCACGATACCGCCAACCGTTGACGTATCAACTGCTAATACCAGTGAAGCAAAAACCGAAACATCGACTGATCCATTAAAAAAAATTGAGTCAACACCTTCTGCTGTGGCAACGAGTTTAGTACCAGAAACGCCTTCAGAAGATGCTTCGGCAGATAAAAAAGAAACGAAAACTGAGAATTCTGCCGAGACGACGACTGATTCTGAAAGCGTATCTCTTAGTGACACCTTGCTAAAGCAAGCATCAGGGGTTATAGGTTCTTCAGCGGCTAATAAAGACACAGAAAGCAGTGCTTTAAAAATAGCTGAGACAGAGGCCTCAAAAACAGCGGAATCTTCTACTGAACCCCCAGCTTCTTTAAGTGATACCTTATTGAAACAAGAAAATTTAGCAACAACGGCGGTAGATGAAAAACCTGTACCCACACCAACCGATATGGAAAAAACCTCTGAGGCAGGAAAAAATGACGATAAAACTGAAATATCGGATGCTTCAGTAACTACGGCTGAAAAAACAGCACCAACCGCGGAAAAAACCTCTGAGTCAGGAAAAAATGACGATAAAACTGAAACATCGGATGCTTCAGCAACTACGGCTGAAAAAATAGCACCAACCGATACGGAAAAAACCTCTGAGGCAGGAAAAAATGACGATAAAACTGAAACATCGGATGCTTCGGCTGAAAAAACAGCACCAACGCTAGATTCTACTGAAAAAGCGGCTGAAACTGAAAAAAAGGATGATGCGCCAGAAGCATCAGCTTCAACCAAACACGGCTGGGTAGTCATTTTAGGGTCGTATAAAAACCTTTCTCGCGCTAACAGAAATATGACGGCTTATAATAAAGCAGGCTTTACGACCAGTGTGGCTAAAATAAGAAGTGGCGGACGCTCATGGCATCAAATATCAACTAATGCTTTTAACACTAGAAAAGAAGCAAAACAATACTTAAGAAAGGTTAAACAAAAAGTGAAGATAGAATCTAGTATGATTATTCGCCGTTAATTTAATCATTTATACTCCTCGATAAAACGATTTTTTAGTTTAAATAGCGCAGCTGATGACAGAATTCATACCCTTAATTATTTGTAATGATAAAGATGAGTCAAATGAAACCGACTCGGTGTTTGATTTTGAAAACAAAGAAATAGACCTGTTTGGATTTACCAAAGAACAAGCGCTCGATGGGATTCTTTCTTTGCTTCTTACCGACCCTAAGCACTTACACACCCATTTACAGCGTATTTATTTTTGTTATCAACATGATTTAAAAGAAGAGTTATTCGCCGCCTTAATTGATTTTTTAATTATCCTAAAAGGTAAGGGTTTAGCGGTTGGGCATCGGATGGTCAACGGGGCAAAATCAAAATTAGATGACATAAAGTATCAGACCCTAAAAGCAGCACTAGAATTGAATGAGGATGAAATCGAATGGGTGGATGGAAATTTATACTCCTTATTTACCCAAGGGTTTATTGGTGTCCCTGTACTGATTCATAAGGAAGCTAAAAAGCAAAATTTGAACCATGATGCTTTAGCCATTGCGCGTGATTATGTGGCTTATAGTCAGTTAGATATGGCAATGAAAACCCTTGAGGAAGCAATTGAGCAAGATTTTGACAACATTACCGTACACACTGAATTATTAGAGTTATATAAATTAACTCGGAGTAAAGATCAGTTTTTAAAAATGTATGACCATATTCACAAGCAATCGAAAACGCTACCTGAGACTTGGAATAAATTAAAGGCTTTTTTTGATGAGTAAGCATAAAAAACCTTTAAAAGCGGTTTTGCATGGTATGGATGCTCGTTTACAAAGAAATATGCTATTGTATTTTCAAAACGTTTGTGAAGATGCGTTAGTCGTTGTTAGTGATGCTGAGGCTGAGATTGATATGGTTGATATTGATAGCTCCGAGGGTCAAAATATCTTAAAACAGTTGCAATCAGAAGACTTCAATCGCCCATTGGTGGTTTTATCTCGAAATGAAGTCGATCTTGATAATATTTTATTTATTTTAAAGCCTATTAGCCTTAAAAAAGTATTGTCAACCTTTGATCGATTGCGTTTTTTAGTTGATCGGCAAAAGTCAAAAAAAGAAATTACCCAGATCCCCGTTGAAAAAAAAGCGACTAATGGTAATATTTTATTAAACCTTAAAGATAAAGTGAGTGATTCTAAATCAGTTCTTGAGATTAGAACAGATATAGTCGCAAAGGAAGTGCCATCAGAGGACAATAATGCCTTAATTGATAACGATGAAATTAAAAAGGTTTCAAAACACAAAACTGCTCAACAATTAAATGAGAATCGTTTTGCCTCTTTTATAGGTATGATGATGGATATTGATTTTAATGATGAGGCGCAACTTGCAGACTCCAGCTATTCCCCAAGAGATTATTATCAAGGCTATGTTTTAGCGACCTTTAAAGTGGCTAAAACCAAAGGTCGAGTACTGCAATTAAATTCAAGCTGGAAACCCTTATTAATATTTCCACGTAGCAATGAAGTTTGGCTTGATGCCGATGATCAACAACTCAGAGCTTTTTCGTCGGTCGAATTAAATAAAGCCACAGGTGTAAAGCTCAGTGTAAGTGCGGCAAGTACAGAGTTACAGGATATCAAACAAAAACTAGAATGTTTTTATGATATGGATGCCTTTATTTGGAAGCTGGCTATCTGGACCTCAAGAGGGCGTTATCCTGAAATTATTGATGTCAAGCGACCTGTTTTCTTACTACGCTGGCCTAATTTTACCCGCAGCATTATTACTCCACACGCATTACGAATGACGGCATTATTAGTGCATGAACCTAAAACAATGCTTTCTATTGCCGAAGGTTTACGAATAAAGCCTCAATATGTTTTTGCGTTTATAAGTGGCGCTTATGCACTAGGGCTGGTTCGCCAACCTATGAAAACTACCAAAGAAGAGGATGAGGTGGTGGTTTCTCGGCCTGTGGCTATTTCTGCTAAAAAGAAGGGGCTATTAAGTCGAATATTAAGCAGATTGCGATCTTAACATTAACTAAAAGACATATATGAGTCAGTATAAAATTATTTTTACAGGGCCTGTTGGGGCAGGGAAAACCACCGCGATTGATTCCATCAGCGATATTGTACCGATTAAAACCGATGCTATGGCCAGTGATATGACTAAAAAACGTAAATCTGAAACAACGGTTGCAATGGATTACGGTATTTTAAACTTATCAAATGGTGAAAAAATTCATTTGTATGGCACGCCAGGGCAAGAACGATTTGATTTTATGTGGGATATTTTAACCATAGGGGGCATCGGCTTGGTTTTATTACTTGATAATACCCGTGCCGACCCTTTTCAAGACATGAAGTTTTTTCTTGACTCTTTTTCAGAGTTTATCACCAATACCACGGTGGTCATTGGGGTAACTCAAATGGATTTAAGTTATAAACCCACCATAGAAGAATACCATACACAACTACAATACTTAGGGTTAAAGCCGGCTATTTTTGCGGTGGATGCGAGAGTTAAAAGTGATGTATCCATTTTAGTGCAAGCGTTACTTTATTCGCTAGACCCAGGACTAAACCATAATGAATAAATATACCTTAGTTGATGATTTATATCTGTATCCCACACCCGCAGGTGCTTATCATGCCCTTTCTTCAAGTGATGATAATAAAACTCGAATTTTTTTAAAAAACTTATTGCATTTAAAAAGAACACCGCTATTAAGTTTGGCAAATTTATCTTCATTAGCTGAAAGCGATGATAAAGATAGAACCTACGAGTTATTGCATCATTGTCAAAAAATAGGCTGGGTTCAAGGATTAAAAGCCCCGCTTAGTTCACCAGATGGGGCATTAGAGGAACTTTTACCTGTGTTATTGAGTAAAATTTCAGATAAAGGCAAGGTTTTATTAGCCGATCATCAAGGATTTTATTTAGCTTGTAGCGGTTTTACACATGAGGTTGCAGAGGAACTCTCCGCATTAAGTGCTGAAATTTCGCAATTACAAATGCGTAGGTCAGGCTTGTTAATGAGTAATATGGGGCTGGCGAGTCATGCGTGGGGGGTTATTAATGGCTCAGGAAAAAGTCAAGTCGGTTTTTGGCCTGTTTTTATTGGCGATCATCGGTTTGTTATAACCGTTTTAGGAACCCCTTATTTTAATCAAGCTGAATTTGTGTCGTTAGCATGGGCGTTAAGTGTTCGTTATGCGACTAAAAAATTAACCTAAAGACCCATACGATACAAATTTATTTCAAATTTTAGTTTGGAAGATGATGTTATAGCCCACATTTAAAGGGCATTATTTATTGTACGTTACTTAAATCAACAAAAGAGGAGATAACAATGCGAGCAGACATGCTTACTTCTATACTAACCGAATTAAATGGGACTTCATCTGATATTGAAGCCTCAGGTATTATTTCAACGGATGGCTTAATGATTGCCGCCGCACTTCCCCCAGGAATTGATGAAGATAGAGTCGGTGCTATGAGTGCTGCGATGCTGTCGTTAGGGGATAGAACCGCACAAGAATTAAACCGAGGCGGGCTAGAACAAGTATTAATCAAGGGCGCGGCAGGGTATGTGGTGATGATTTATGCAGGGGATGAGGCGGTATTAACCGTATTAGCGAAACCGAATGCCAAACTAGGTTTGATCTTTTTAGATGTAAAACGTGCGGCGGAAAGTGTCTCTGAATTACTTTAATGAACCGTTATAGGAAGTTGAAATGTTAGAAGATATGAACGTCGATGACATTGTTGGCGACTATAAAGAAGCGACACTTAAATTATACAATCTTCATTCACGAAAAATTTTTTATACTGAGACAGAAGTGTCTTATCCAGAAGGAAAGTTGATTGTTTCAACCACGGATACCAAAGGTGTTATTACGCATGCAAATCCTATTTTTGTCGAAATGGCGGGGTACACAAGAGACGAATTAATAGGACATAATCATTCTATTTTAAGGCACCCTGATATGCCTTCTGTCGCCTTTAAAGATTTATGGAATACCGTCAATGAAGGGCGAAAATGGGAAGGTATAGTTAAAAATTTACGCAAAGATGGTTGTTATTATTGGGTTAAAGCAACCGTAATCCCTAATGTTAGAAACGGTGAAATTGTAAGCTATACTTCGGTGCGGCGAAAGCCTTCGGTTTCAGCGGTTGATGAAAGTATCAAGCTTTATAAAACATTAACATAACTTAATTAGGAGGCAAATAATGCCACATATGTTTACGATAAGTCCTGATTTTCCACCCAATTCGTTGGCGGGTTGGTATATTTTCAATACATGGTTTCAAAAAAATACAGGCCTTAATATCCATTTGAACCTGTACAACAGCTTTGAAGAACAAACCATCGCAATTGATAATAATAAAAATGATATTGTCTATGTAAACCCTGTTGATGCGGTTCGGTTGGTTCGTGATAAAGGTTTTCTCCCTATCGCACGCGTAAAAAACCGTTTAGATGAGGTTGTGATTGCGGTCAGTGAAGAAAATCCCATTAGTATGATGTGCGGTTTAAAACCTGATCTAAAACTTGCGATGACGGCAAACCCTGATGTTAATATGATCAGTATGATGTTGCTGGAAGCGGTAGACCTTAACAACAGTAACGTTGTAAAAACAACTTATGATAGCTATATTATTGTGGTTAAAAATATTTTAAAAGGCGAGGCAGATGCGGGGCTATTTTTAGCAAAAGCGTATGATGACTTGTCTAATGTGGTCAAAAAACAATTAAAAATATTACTACGCAGTGATGTTGAAGAACTTTATCATTCGCTTTTGATAGGGCCAGAACTTGCGGATAGGCAAGACGAAATTCAAACCTTATTAGTATCAATGACGGATAACCCTGTCGGAAAGGGGGTTTTAGAGGCGCTTGATTTTGAAGGGTGGCTTAAAATTGAAAATGAAGAAATGGAATTCATGATTGATTTAATTGATACCTTGGTACCTGATACCGATTAACACTAACCATAAAATAAAGTAAAAGTCTCTCTAAAACAGAATCTTACTTGATAATATTTAGTTTTATGCGTAACTTACGTTACGTATTGTTTTCGTTAAACTAAAATTGGGGAAGATTGAGCTATGTGTTGGAGTGGAGAAGCGTCAGGTGTTTTAGCAGTTGTTGGATTAGCAACAGCGGTGTATGTGGCTAAAAAAGGGGAATCGAAAGAATTATGG
>JAGLBU010000219.1 GCA_023146575.1 Methylococcales bacterium | reverse complement strand
AATAATAGTTGGCTTTGAAGGGTTACTTCTTTTTCTGCCAACATTTTTTCTTCTAATTCTAATTGCAGTATATTTGTTTCTATTCGACTGATAATTCCTAAATTAATAGGAAGTAACTCAGGTAAACTGCCGCTATTTTGTTCTTTATATCGAGCAATAGTTGCCTCTGCTTTTTGAATTTGAACGCCGTATTTTCGAGCCTCATCTTCTAAAAAGGTCGCGGTTTCTTTGGCTTTTTTAGTTCTGGATTTAATGTTTTCATTTAAAAATAAAGTGGTCAGTTCACTGGCAACTCGTTGTGCGATCAGTGGGTCTGTGTGTTCAAAGGCTAATGAAAACGAGAGCGTGGCTTTTGATTTTCGCCCTCGACTAATCACGTCTTGGTTCATAATATCAAGGGAAATACTTTCCCTAAGTTGATAGGCTAAATCAGAGAGACTGGCTTTATTTCGTTGATGAGGGTATAAATCAAATTTATTAATAATTTTATTTAAACTATGGACGGTCATTAATTTTTGACCTATCTGCATAATCCGTTGATCAACATAACTGACGACAGTCGTTCTTACCATATCAAGTGGAATACTTTGTTGTTCAATTAAGATGAGTGCTTCAGAGCGATAAAGCGGCGGTAAAACCAGTGTTACGACAAGGCTTAGCAACCATAGCGATAACATTGGGATGATGATAATATTTTTACGCCGTTTGATTATTTGGAGATAATCGGCAATCGATTTACTGTTTTTTTCTTCGTCTTCTGGTTCCATGATTATCTTGAAATACTCAAGCCCTGCCAGTTGTAATTAATGTTTAACATAAATGCGTTAGAATCCGTTACAATCTCGCGGCTTTCACGACTTTGTAGTTGATAACGGTAACTCATTGAGAGTTTCCATTCGGGGGTTATTGCCCAATTAAGTGTTGGGCTGAATAATACATTTTCACGGATTGCTTTTCCACTTGAATCTGATGAGATGGATTCACTTCGCTGATAGCTTGCTGTAAAACTCGAAGATAATCGCTGGGTAAACTTATAATATAAGTCAAGCGTCAAACGGTCTTGCTCATTCAAATTTCCTTGTGCAGAGGGTACTAACGATCGCCCCCAGCTAAAGCCTCCACCATAATGTTCGCCTTTATAATTGATCGAAAAATTGGATAAAAAACCCATGTTACTACTTTTAACTACATCTGCATTGAAAATACTATCCTCAGATTCTGTCATTCGAAGTCCGAGAGAAGCTGATATCTGCCATGTTTCAGACCAGTCATAATTCCCTGAAATATTTGCACCGTAACTTTGGCTTGAAGAGTCTTGTGTTAAACCACTTGAATCAAATTGTGTATAAAATACATCCATCGAGTTTGTTAACCGTTCTGTCCAACGATGACTCCATGCCAACGAAAATCCTGTGTTGGTATTATTACTAAAACCTGATGAGGTATAAGTTGTTTTTGAATAATTCGGTGAAAAACTAATGTTGTCTAATTCGGTTAATTGATATGAAAAAGAAGGCGCAATAGAATAGGTTAATCGACTGCCATCGGATGCAAAATCCCCCGAGTCTTCCTCGGCGTTATCACGTGCAGGATTAATACTAAAAAAAAGATTAATTGCTGAGCGAGTTCTTTCAGTGAGATAACTGCCACCGAGCGAATATTGCTGTGAATGACTGTTTAATTCGTTAAGATTTAAATAACGCTGAATACCGTAGTTAATACTCGCATGAATATCCGAGACTTCTGTTTTACGAAAAAAAGTCATAGAGGGTGATAGTTTATAAATGAAAGAGCCGTCCGCATCTTCTGCCATTCGTACATTATCATCATAAGAAAGGTCTTGAGACACCGATGCATCCATACCCCATTCAGCGGCCATCACGATCGAAAGCCCTAATGCATAAAGAAGCAGTGTTTGAAAAAATTTTATAATAACGACACAATGTTTCATTTTCTTGTTAAGGAACGACAATGACATCGCCCGTTTCCAATAAAAAGTTTTTATTTAAGCCTTCACCATCTTCAATATCACTGTAACGAAATTCAATCGCCTCGGATTCATTTTCTTGTCGGCGTAAAATTAAAATATCATTTTCTTTCGCAAAAGGGGTTAAGCCTCCCGCGATACTCAGTAATTGCATCACATCCAGTGGCTTAAACATAACCACTTGCCCTGGTTTTTTAACCTGACCAATTACATACACCGAATTGCCTTCAGAGGACTTAACCGAAACATTAACTTCTGCTTCAGGAATGTAAATTGATAAGCGTTTCGTAATCTTATCTTGAACCTCTCTAAGGGTTTTACCTTTAACGTTAATAACGCCCGATAAAGGGAAGCTAATTGTGCCATCAGGAAGGACTCTAAGTTCACGTTGTAACGATTTTTCATTCCAAACTGAAATCTCTAAAACATCACCTGGATGAATGGTATATTGGTAACGTTTAGCCTGAGCGTTACTGAACATAAATAGCAAACATAAAAGGCATAAAAAGTTTTTCATAAAAGGACACAGGGCTTAAATAACAGCAAGAAAATAAAGTTAAATTAATTATAACGCAATCTGTTTTTTTCGTATAAATTCTGGGATACCGACCTCAAAACTTTGGTAAGTCCGACATTTTTAGAGACAGCTCTCACTTAAGCATAAATTATCCAAAACTATGCAACTCTATCTGTTTTTTTAAAACTGACCCTATATTATAGTCACAAAAAATAACTATAAAAATAAATCTGAATCCCGTATAATCTTTTGGGTTTCAAGACACATTCAATCGTCGGGGCGTAGCGCAGCTTGGTAGCGCACTACAATGGGGTTGTAGGGGTCGGAGGTTCAAATCCTCTCGCCCCGACCAGTTGAATTTTATTTTCAAATACTCAAAAAACCTTACCTATTCTAGGCACACACCATTAGTCAGCATATCTTATATGTTAGATACCTATAACTCACTTCCAACGCTATGATTGTCACTTTTATCTCGCAATGCGAACACAAAGCTCTAAACCGAACCCGCCGTGTACTAGATGCCTTTGCTAATCGTATTGGCAGTCGAACATGGCAAACCGTAATTACCGAAGATGGCTTGCAAGCGGTTAAAAAATTACTGCGAAAGTCTGCTACCAAAAATACAGCGGTTTCTTGTCATTGGATACGCTCACGGCGGCGCAGTGAATTGGCGTGGCTTATTGGAAATAGAGATAAGTTTAATCCCCAAGGACATGTGCCTGTCAATTGGACACGGAAAAAAATGCCAAATAATCTGTGGGAAAATAACTGGGATACTTTGCCCATAATCCAATCTCTCACCGCTTTAGCGGCGTTATTTCACGATTGGGGCAAAGCCTCTGCTTGCTTTCAAGAGAAACTTAACCCCAACTCTAAACATAAACGTAAAGGCGATCCTTTGCGTCATGAATGGGTTTCAGTGCTATTACTGAGTGCATTTGTGGATCAACAAACCGATGTCCAATGGTTAGAGCGATTAGCGCAAGGGGAATTTGATGAACAGGATTTAATAAAGTCTATTTCTACATCTATTTCTGATTCTATAAACTATCCATTAGAAAATTTACCACCTTTAGCCAGTATTATTTGCTGGTTAATTGTGTCGCATCATCGCTTGCCCTTACCAAATAAAAATATAATTCCAGATGATTATAATATTTTTATAACAGAATCAGCACCTGATGCGTTTCAAGAATTATTAGAAATGATTAACGTGAATTTTGGCTATGCAAATTTATGGGATGATGGGCAAAGGGAAAGACGTAAAGAGTGTTTTGATTTCCCTCTCGGCTTACCGTGCCAATCGAATAAATGGCGACAACAAGCTAAAAGATGGGCGGTTAAATTAAGTCAACATACCGACACTATAAAACCACTCATTGAAAATGGCAGTTGGCGATTGATTATTTTTTATTCACGCTTATCGTTAATGCTCGGAGACCATCAGTATTCGTCGCAAGAGGTGCTTAAAAAATGGTCAAGTGATTATGAACCGCTTGCCAATACCTATTTTAAAACGGTCAATATTGCTGGAAAATGGATTGAAAAAGGAACACCCAAACAAAAATTAGATCAACATTTAATCGGTGTAAAAGAGTCTGCCATTGATATTACCCGATTATTACCTGCGTTTGAGACAGAATTAAAACCTGCTTATGACGTGACCTTATTGAAGCAAAAAAGTCCTGTAAAGTCGCCGTATTATTGGCAAGATAAAGCGGTGATGAATATTCAAGCGTGGCGAAAAACCTTAGCGGATGATCAACAGCGTTATGGTTTTTTTGCGGTTAATATGGCGAGTACAGGCTGTGGTAAAACAATGGCGAATGCTAAAATCATGCGAGCGTTATCTGGGGATGGCAATAGTTTACGCTATATTTTAGCCTTAGGATTACGCACCTTGACGTTGCAAACGGGCGATGAATACCGTAATCGTATTGGGTTGGGCGATGATGAACTGGCGGTGATGATTGGTTCACGAGCCATTATGGAACTGCATAATAATCAATCACATAAGGAAACGGATGATTTAAGCAATGAAGCGTCGGGGTCTGAATCCCAAGAATTTTTATTAGATGATAATTTTATTGATTATGATTGTACGATTCCTGAAGAACGCTTAAGTACTCTGTTGAAAACGCAACGGGATAAGCAGTTTTTATACGCGCCTGTGTTGGCGTGTACGATTGATCACATAATGCCTGCGACTGAAACCCAACGCGGTGGGCGTTATATTTTACCCAGTTTACGTTTAATGTCGTCCGATTTGGTGATTGATGAAATTGATGATTTTACAGGGCATGATTTAATTGCTATTGGTCGCTTGATTCATTTGACTGGAATGCTCGGACGTAAAGTAATGATTTCATCGGCAACCATTCCCCCTGATTTAGCGGTGGGTTATTTTAATGCCTATCAACAAGGTTGGAAATTATTTGCACAGACACGACATTTAAGCCAGTCCATTGGTTGCGCGTGGATTGATGAGGATAAATCGAATAGCCAAGTACATTCTATTCATGGTGAAAAAGAGGCTTATCAATCCTTGCATCAAAAATTTATTCATAAACGCATTCAATTTTTAAGCAAACAAACGGTTAAACGCAAAGCCACTATTATCCCTTGCTCTAAAGAAAATAATGATGAAAATTTACAGGAACGCTATTTTTCCTGCATTCAACAAGCCATTATTGAAAAACATCAACAGCATTTTGAAACAGACCTTAATACGCAAAAACAGGTTTCTTTTGGAGTAGTGCGAATGGCAAATATTGCGCCGTGTGTAGCGTTGACTCAGTATTTATTAAAGTCCAATGCGTGGGGTGATGGGCTGGATGTTCGGATTATGGCGTATCACAGTCAGCAAATTTTATTGTTACGTCATGAGCAAGAAAAGCATTTAGATGCGGTTTTGAAGCGAAATACAAAAGAGGGTGGGCTTGGAAATGCGTTAATTAAAACCCACTTACAAAAAAGTAACGCCAAGAATATTATTTTTATCGTGGTTGCAACCCCTGTGGAAGAAGTCGGACGTGATCATGATTTTGATTGGGCAGTGATTGAACCCTCTTCGTTTCGTTCCATTATTCAATTAGCAGGACGGGTGTTACGCCATCGTGAAGAATCACCTGAACACGCGAATCTTGCGATTATGCAATACAACCTCAAAGCGATTTTACAAAAAGAAACACCGTATTCTAAACCTGGTTATGAGGATGAAAACCATGCCCTGCCCAGTGATGATTTGAATGATTTATTAGCCGATGAGATTCAACATAAAGTCGATGCGATTCCTAGAATTGCGGATAATCCTGCCTTAAAAAATCCGTTTGCCGATTTAGAGCATCGTTGTATTGGTGAATTATTAACGGCATACGAGAATAAAAAAGTTTCCAGCTTGCAAGGGTGGTTAACCGAATGTTGGTGGCTAACCGCGTTACCGCAACAATTAACCCCGTTTAGAAAGAGTCAAAAACAGCGTTCGCTTTATTTGGTGTTGAGAAAAGAAGAGTGGGTCTTTGTCGAAAAAGATGATAAAAATAAGTTGACGGATAGTGTTGAAGGTCTTTATAAAATAAAAACGTTAGAGGTTGCTAAGGATTTTGAACAGCGTTTATGGTTAACACAAACACGCGATTATATTTTGTTGTTAGAAGCGTTAGCTGACGAGAAAAAATTACCGTTGAATCTTGCCGCATCTCGTTATGGGGAATTGAGTTGTCGGGCGAGTGATTTGGAAGGGAATAGTGAGATGCTGTATTCGGATCAGTTGGGGATGGTAAAAGCATAAATTATTTATAAATTTCTTTTCTATGTCCTATTTTTACCACAGTAATCAATACAATATCATTGTCAATACTATAAATAATACGGTAATTCCCTGTTCTAATTCGATATAAATTCAAAGATGATTTAAGCTTTTTAACACCCTTAGGACGAGGGTTATTTTCCAGTGATTCAAGCGCCTTTAAAATTTTAATTTGCTCAGACTTGTTAAGTTTAGCAAATGATTTTTCAGCCGAGGGTTTAATTTGTACTGAATAGCGCATACTTCTCCTTTAATTCTAATAATGAAATACCTCCAATTTCTTTTAAGGCCATTTCAGCTTCTTGCACCTCCCTATCTATTTCTATAGGAAAAACCTTTTCAAGAATAAATTCTTTGATAGATTTTTTTTGTACAGCGGCTAAGATTTTAATTTGTTGGTGTTGTTCACTGGTCAAATCAATGGATAATCGGCTCATTTTATTGTCCTACATTATTGTGACATTAAGATCTATATAATAGATCACAAATGTACAAACCCACAAATAATATTTCTAATACTTGGAACAAAATAGAGCTAAACCTCCGAAAGTGTTAACCTTCGGAAATTTATAAGCTGCCTGTACGGCAGTGAATGAATAATAAAGTAATATTCAAATATTTCTAAGCTACTTGATCAGCAGTCGCCGAAGATTATAGCTAATTAAAATAAAAATGCCTACCCCTTTTAAAATAAAATTTATTAACAAAAAAATTATATTTAAATAGGTTGATTAAAAAATACGCTTGCGATAAACTCTAGGTTCTTTTATTTAAGACGGAGTTTTAAATGTTAGACCCAGCGATCCAGAGTTTTTTGGATGAACGAAAAGCGGCACGGCTTAAAGGCAAAATTAAACCTTCTTTATTAGAGGAAGAACGGCAATTAATTATCGACAATGCGAATGAAGAATTTTTATTAGATAACTGGTTACCAAAAGCCGCTAAACGCGCGTGGCAGGTTTCATTATTGAGTCACCCCAGTAAATTCACCCATTCTAGTGCAAAAACCAGTCCTATTATCGCCGTAGGTTCTACTAAAAATGATGGCTTTTTACGCACAGGAAACTCAGGAACAACAGCACTTGATGTCTCAGGAAATGCGGCTTCATTAGACGTGTATCGTTTTTTAAACTTAACACTTAACGATAATCAAACTATTTTAGAGCATCTTGAGGCAGAAACAGAACATATCAAAACGCAATTCAGCCTTTCAAGTGCTTCCTATCAAAACATCAAAGAAGGTTTATTGGCGATAAAACCAATAGAAAGTGATGAAAAAATCACCAGTGAACGGGTAAAACAAGTGTATTTTCCTGTTGACGATCATTATCATTTATTGTCTTTACTCACCCCTTCGGGTTTGATGTATAAATTTAAACAGCAAATCAATGAAATTCGTTTTTCAGATGAAGTGAAAGAAGCACGCGGTGCTAAAAAGAAAGAGGCTTATCATGAAAAAGGCTTTGATGAACTTTATAATTTAACAGGCATTGGTTTTGGCGGCGCAAACCCTCAGGGAGTTAGTTTGTTAAACAGTCAAAATGGAGGCGTATCTTATTTACTCCTCTCCACACCACCTGAGCTAATCCCTCAAAAAATACGCCTACCTAAAACAGATTTTTTCAACAATAGTCTTTATTACAAAAATTATGCCAGTAGCTTTGAATCCTTAGATAAGCTTATGGGTCTTGATCGTAATAATATTCATATAAGACACGGTATTGATAATATAATTCGCTTTATTATTAACCAAGTGATTGAGCAATCGTGGAAAATTCGTTCCGCTGATAAAAATTGGACTGAAAAAACAGCCCTCAAACTATTTCAAAAGACTTGGCTGGATAATGCTTATGAGGAAAAACGAGCTGAAGATGATGACTGGGTTAATGAGGTTATGACTGAATTAGCGCGTTGGATAATTAACAGCTATAAAAAAGTGGTGGGGGATAAAAAAGCAAAATTTCTGGCTGATACCGAATTAGTTAAAATTAAAGCGTTAATTTCTGAACAGCAAGAGGGTTTATTATGAGTAGTTTAGTCGTGATTCCCAACATAAAAATTCAGAATGCGAATGCGTTATCAAGTCCTTATACGATAGGTTTTCCTGCGATGACCGCATGGCTAGGCGGTGTTCATGCTTTGCAACGAAAATTAAATGCTAAAGATTTTCCAGATTTAAAATTTCCACGAATGACAGTGGCGTGTCATCAGATTGATTTACAAACGCATAAAGGTGATGGCGATTATATTTATTCCATTATTGGAACCAGTAATCCCTTAACAAAAACAGGCAGTCGTCCTTCTTTTATTGAAGAGGCGCGTTGTCATCTTACGGTTTCTTTAGTGATTGAATATGAAGGTTTAGGATTTAAAGGAAATAAACATAATAAATTTATCAACTCAATTTTTCAGCAACTACACAATTTAAAACTTGCAGGTGGTGATATTTTAAGTTTTAACGAACCAGAGCTACATAATAATAATGATGATAAAGCGTTTAGAAAATTAAAACGAAAATTAATGCCTTCGCATTGTTTGGTTGAACGCCGCGACTTGATGAAAACTGCAATGGAAGATGAACCCGATGCGATAAAGACGTTACTTGATTACTTAACGGTTCAGCATCGAAGCGAAACCATTAAACACGAAGGTAAAGAGGACGAAATTAAATGGACAGTCGGTCGTAAAGAAAAAGGCTGGATAGTCCCGATTGCCACAGGTTTTCAAGGGATTAGTGAATTAGGTCAAGCTAAAAACCAACGCGACCCGAATACGCTGCATCGTTTTGCTGAAAGTGTAGTAACGTTGGGTGAATTTAAAATGCCTTATCATTTCAAAAAGCTCGATGAAATGCTGTGGGAATACCATACCGATTTAGACAATAATCTCTACCTTTGCCAACAAAAACAACCCAATTAATAGGAAAAAATATTATGGCTAAAAATACTAAAATTGCAACCGTGCTTGCGTTTGAAAAAAAACTCGTGCCTTCTGATGGCTCTTTTTATGGCACGACTTGGGAAAATCGCAATAAAAAAGCAACCCCCTTAACCTTAAAAGAAAAATCAGTACGCGGCACAATTTCTAATCGACTTAAAAAAGCCTTGCAAGCAGATCCACTTAAATTAGATGCCGAAGTTGAAAAACCGAATTTACAGCGTGTGGATAGCTGTGCGTTATCAACCGAAGACGATACCTTAAAACTCAGCTTTACGTTAAAAATATTAAGCGGGGTCGAAAACCCTTCTGCGTGTAATAAGGAAGACTTTAATAAAACCTATACCGAAGCGGCAAAAAATTATATTAAAGAGCATGGATTTACCGAATTAGCCAAACGTTATGCCATGAATATCGCTAACGGACGTTTTTTGTGGCGTAATCGTGTCGGCACAGAAAACATAGAAATTCAGGTGGCTATTAAAGAGGAAGAAAAACCATTTATTTTTGATGCCAACCAACTCAGCACCAAAGATTTTAACAATAGTACGGCGGATATTGATTTATTAGCCAATAAAATAGCGGATGCTTTATCAGGAAAAACCGATTTCTTATTATTAGACATTACCGCCTTTGCACAAGTTGGCAGAGCGCAAGACGTTTACCCCAGTGAAGAATTGGTGTTAGACAAAGGCAACAGTAAAACCAAAAAAAGTAAAATTTTATATGAAATAAATGGTATTGCAGGAATGCACTCACAAAAAATTGGCAATGCCTTACGCACAATTGATACATGGTATCCGCAAGCCGATGATGAATTATTATTTCCAATTGCGATTGAAACCTATGGAGCAGTCACTAATTTAGGCAAAGCCTATCGAACCCCAAAAGCGAAACAAGATTTTTTTACCCTTTTTGACAAATTTGCTTGTGGTGAA
>JAGLBU010000218.1 GCA_023146575.1 Methylococcales bacterium | reverse complement strand
TATTTATGGTTTATACAGTTGGTTTTGCATATAATGGCGTAAAGGTTCATTAAACCCAGTTTGCAGATGGTCTCTACGTGCTATTCTGCCAACACTAATCCTCAAATAAAAATGAAATCAAAACAACTGAAAAAATTAGGCGTTATCCTTCCTATTTTTACCATGCTTTTTACGGCATCTACGAATGTGATTGCGGAATCTCTAAAATCACCCGTTTTGCCCGAAACCATAACAATAGGGGGAATAGCGCAAAACCCTGAAGGGATAGAGTTTAATAAAAATAATAATACATTTTTATTATCTTCACTTAATGCCGCCCCTGTTCTTAAAGTAAATTTTGATGGGACTTTTAAAGCCTTTACTCGTGGTGAAAAATTCCCTTTATCGACAGCAGGTCTTCAAATTGACTATAAAAGAAATAGACTGTTGGTCGCAGGTTTCAATGGTAAAGAATTGTTTGACAAAGATCCTGCAACAAAAGGAACCGCTCATTTAAGGATTTATAATCTTGAAACGGGCATCATTGAGAAAGATATTAATTTATCTTCTTTAGCGCCTAAAGCTGATGCCTATTTTGCAAATGATATTGCCGTTGATAATAAGGGTAATGTTTATATCTCAGATTGGTATGCGAAAGTTATTTATAAGGTAGATTTAGAGGGAAAAGCAACACTTTTTTGGACGAATAAGACAAGTATTCCAAGTGGGGCAAATGGTTTAGATTTTCATCCAGATGGTTATCTATTGGTTTCTATACTTAATATAAATGATAAATGGCTTTATACCGATTATGGTTTGGTTAAAATCCCCGTAAATGCCCCTAAATCAGCGACACTCGTAAAGTTTTCAAATTCAGGCTATGCAGGTTTTGATGGAATGTTTATTAACGCTAAAGGGAATGTTGTTGGTGTAACAAATAATGGAACCTCTGCAGGCGGTAATAGATTAATTGAATTATCAGGAAAGAATAACTGGAAATCAGCTAAAGTAATCAACTCTAAAGATATTACGCCAAGTACAACGGTAGCCGTCACACCTGATAATAAACATTATGTCATTAATCAGGACTTTTCAAATGAATTACAAAAAACGTGGAGAATAGAACAAATCAAATTTTAAGGAACCTCTATTAAGATGGCATCTATGAGCAGACTTTATCTGTTTAGTAACGGTGTTGATAAACTTAAGTGATAATATTCATGCTGGGGTTGCGGATTAATAGGCAATCAAGAGAGGCGACCTGAGAATGGTGACGCATGGTTTATGATTCCTGCGAGTAGAGTGACTAAAATGCACACTACTCTAACAGAGGAACTAATCAAGATACCCTTTATCCTTCATTTCTTTTTCACTTAAATATTCTTTGAAAACTAAGGTTATTCCTAGTGCAATGATAAAAAACCCTGCAATGGTGACTAATAATTTAAAAAATATTTCAGCGTCAAAGGGTGAAAACCACATTTGTAACAGTGACAAAAACACCCCAAGAATAAATAAAAAAGTACAAACTATAGAGCCATATTTCATTTTTCACGGCCTAATATCACCACATAAGCCTCTCTTTTCCATAAAAGTAACATTCTGCGTATATCTTTTTCCATCGTTTGGACTCGCCAGCCTTCATCGGCATTTTTATTTAAGAAATCAGTGAACTTAATGGGATTCACTTTTGAACCGCCTAATAGTAAAGAACCTAGCATACCTTCTTGATATATGACGACTTTATATTCCATTTTTTTTACCTGTAAATAATACGTTAAAATAATTTGATATTGAACACTTTCTGGCTACAATAAAAGCGTTTCGTAGACCGTAAAGTATTTATTATATTCGAGAGTATAGTTGTAGTGGTGGAAAGCATTTTTTATCTTTTTATTGTTATTGATTAGATAAGGGTTAGAGTACAATAATCAAGTACGATATTC
>JAGLBU010000217.1 GCA_023146575.1 Methylococcales bacterium | reverse complement strand
GCATTTTCTATTTCGACCCCATACGCGATAGCGATATTATTTATTGCGGGTTTTAGTTTGATACCATTATCAAAATATCTAGCGTCACCAATAGAACTAAAACGCCCTGCTGTTAAATTAATAGCTGCATCAACTGAGTGATCTGATAAATCAAAGGTATCATTACCACCTGCATCCCAAATCGTTTTAAATTCCGTTGTATCGGTACTAAACCTATAAATATCATTATTAGATAAGGTTATATTTTTCCCATATAAATATTGAATCGCTTGTACATCATAAAGCATAGGGGTTGTCAGATTTAAAAAAGAAACCGAGTACTTATTTGTCCCTTCTATATTGGTATAACTTTTGCCAACGCCCTCATAAGCGTTATAAGACATAACCGTATATTGGTTTGTATCTTGTGAACCAAATAAGACGGCTGGATTTTCATTTAAAGATTTAAAAGAATGCTTAAGCCCTAAGGCATGGCCTATTTCATGTAATAAAATATTAAACCCTTTTGTGCCCACAGAAAAGTCAGTATAAGACTCTCTTATATGCACATCACCATGTGCTGGGGAGTAAGCATATCCTGCAACATTAGCATTGCGACCCGCTGAAGTCAGATCATCCCGAAAAAAACGCAAATCCACAGAATTACTATCATGAACCTCTTTAAAACTAAGCCCAGAAATATCGCTGTATCGAGATAATGCAAGTTTAACAGCCGATTGTTGTGCGCCAGTGTACTGCTTAAATCCTACCTCTCCTCCCGTCGCTGATTGAGTAAAGCTATACGTTAATTCTTTGGCCTTCCCAATTTGATCCCAAAGAGACGTTCCATAAAGCGCTCGTGATTCAATAGGAAATTTTTCTATAATTTCTTTATTAATATCTAATTTTTTCCAAACCGTTCCGTCAGAAAACTCAAACTGATCTATTTCAAAATTATTTCCTCCAAAATAGTTATTAACTTTTAATTGACTATTAGCACCATAATTAATAACCAAGCTTATTGAATTTTCAGGATCATGATAAATACTTTTTATATCACTCGGGATCATATCTACAAATTTGACGGTATCTACATTATTCGCTGAATTGTAATTATTAATCTCATCTCGCCCATCCTCTTTACTAATAATATAGACATCATCTTTCCATGTCCCTTCTTTTAAGGCTAACGTTGCTTGATAACGTAAAGGCGCACTCATTTTTAATGTTTCAACCAACCCTGTCGATTTTTCTAATACCCAATCACCACCCAAAACCTCTGAACCTGTCAAATCATCCGAAGCCGCAATATCTGCATGGGTATATTCTGCCAACTTATTTATAAAATGCAGTCCTTGATCGCCTTTTGCTACATTACAGCCATAGAGCAAAATATCGCCTGATTCTGATAAAGAAGCGCCAATATTCTCTAACGTATTTTTATGATGCGCTAAATTATCATCGTTTAAAACGGTCGAGCCTAACGACAACGATCCGCTACTACCATGCGAAATAATCTGAATAGAGTCTAAATTCTGTCGCCCACGCAAAATTTTAGCCATTTGTGCAATGCCGTCCTCCTCCGAGTTCAAAATATGAACCTCAA
>JAGLBU010000216.1 GCA_023146575.1 Methylococcales bacterium | reverse complement strand
AAAAAAACAAGACATTCATCACAAAAATATAAATTACAACTTTTTGTGGCTGGAAATGATGGTAATGGAGTATTACACAAACTAAAAGGGTATTTCAATACCTTTTATAAAGGATTTACCAATATGATTGGTGTTCGGCTAATTTTAAATAAAAAAGAAGGAGGAGGATTATGCCTCGTGTTTTTAAAGCATAAATTATTAAAAATTTAAGACATCAAGCCGAATACGAGCAGTTTTTCCTGTTTCATCATTCACCGCCACTTGATAACGACCTGTGGTTTTAAATTGATGTTTTAAAACGTCACCGGCAGATGCTTTATAACTTAATTTGCCATTAATAAACCAATAAACAGCGCCTTGTGCGCCACTGGTTTTAAGGGTAATCGTTGGTAAGTTTTTAGCCGCCCCTGCTGAGCGTAATAGCGCTAAATCTTCTAAGCCTTCTATTTTAATATTTCCATATTGAAATTGCAGCGGATGTAAACAGCTATCATCACTCATGCCAATTTGTTGACGACGATGCCGATGCAATGGAATCCACGGCTCCACAGCTAATGGCCACAGCCCGATGACTTTAGCTACTGTTTTTTTTGCCTTACAAGTACTGTCTACCCTCTGCCCCGTCTCCGCATTCACCCTTAAATACAGGGGATTTGTATTCCATAAGGCGCTGTTCACTTCAGGCAATGTTTTCGGCACGGTGTTATTCAGTAACCATGCTTTTTTTTGCTGATGGCATAAGTTTTTTTTAGTGGTCGATTTTAATTTTCCTAAAGGCCAACAAATAATAGCTTCTGATACGGCTTGAGGCTGTTTTAGTGTCGTACTTGACGAGGGAAGTCCTTCTACAATTTCAAATAATAATGGCGAAGCGGTGCGCGAACCATAATGTCCTGCGGTTGAAGTGCCATCGGGTCGTCCTAGCCACACCCCAATGGTATAACGGTTGGTCACGCCAATACTCCAAAAATCTCGATGCCCATAGCTTGTGCCTGTTTTCCATGCAAGGTTATTACGTTTTTGCTGAGGTTTTTGCAACATTTTTCGGACAATCCATGCCGACTCTTTTGATAATAAATACCGTGATTGTGATGATTGATGATTAAAAAAACGCAATGTGCCTGTTTGACCATCATTGGCTAACGCGGTGTAAGTGGCGACTAAGGATTCTAAATTTGTCCCAATCCCCCCTAAAATAACCGATAAATTCGGTTTTGCATTCGCACTAAGGTGTAATTTTAGCCCCGCATTTTTAAGTTTACTGACAAATTTTTCAGGGGTTAAATGATAAAGCACTTGAATAGCAGGGACATTTAAAGAACGCTTTAATGCCGTGTCAACGCTAACCGCGCCTGTAAATCCTCGGCTAAAATTTCGAGGTCGATAGCCGTCTAAAATAATCGGAGCATCGGTTAATAAAGACTGTGAATGAATTAAGCCTTCATCAATCGCTAACCCATATAAAAATGGTTTTAACGTAGACCCCGGTGATCGTATGGCTCGAATCATGTCCACATGCCCAAACCGTTGGGGGTCATAAAAATCCGCCGAACCAATATAAGCTTTGACTTTCAATGTTGCATTTTCAACCACTAAAATCGCCGCTGAAGTTTTGATCGGTAGGTGTTTGATGTAATTTTTGAGTAAGTTTTCTAAACCTTGTTGTAAATCAATGTTGATGGTGGTGACAAGGGGGGCCTTGAGTGAGGCTTTTTTTCTAAAACGCCGCGTCAATAAGGGCGCTATCACAGGGGCATGATTC
>JAGLBU010000215.1 GCA_023146575.1 Methylococcales bacterium | reverse complement strand
CGATAACGGCTGGGCGCTTGGGGTAAAACGGCTAATAAAGCCGCTTCGGCATGACTTAATTCCAATGCTGACTTGCCTAAATAAATATAACTTGCCGCTTGCACGCCTTCTAAAGTCCCCCCAAAAGGCGCGTGATTAAGGTAATAGTTGAGAATTTCAGTTTTGTTGTAATGCCATTCTAATTGTAAGGCACGTAAAATTTGAGTGAGCTTTCCTGAAACCGTTCTTTTTTGAGGTTTAATTAATCGTACTACTTGCATGGTAAGGGTTGAGCCGCCTGAAATAATGCGCCCATGCTGAAAATATTGAGCAGTCGCACGGATTAATGCGAACGGATTAACCCCAATATGCTGCCAAAACCAGCGATCTTCGTAAGTTAATAAGGCTTCAATGTATAACGGTGACACTTGTTTTATACCAATGGGATAACGCCAAATGCCTTTTTTATCTGCAAAGGCGCGTAAAGGTGTGCCATCTTCTGCCACAATAATTTGGGCGTATTGTTGTTCCGAAGCAGTTAATCTAAGGGGAAATAGGCTGTCTAAAAGCGCGATGGCAATAATAAAAATAAGCGTAATAATAGCCTTTTTTTTAACGCTTAAAAAAACTGAGGAAATAACAGGGGGGTTGTCTTTTTGTCGAAACTTTTTAAACGCCGCTAAAATCAAAGTCTTTATAATCCATCACATTGATTTTTTGATGCCATTTTACGACATTGACAATAACGCTGGCATTGGCGTGTTTTAGGTTTTTTAGAATTAGTGCAAAAATGCTCACATTGCTCAGCGGTTTTTTTGTGTTTTTTTTTGAGCCTGAAAAAATAACCCTTTCCGCTTCAATCCATTTACGAGCATCTTCTATGTCTTTTTCTTGAGGCTTTGTAAACTTAGCGTCTGTTATTGAGGGGGATAATAAAAATGTCAATGATAAAAAAATAAGGCATTTTTTCGGTTTCATAAGTATGCTCCCGCTTTTATCTTGGAAGTTTATGTATTGAGTTGACTAATTGCTTTAAGGCTTGATCGCACTTAATTAACGCCGCTGGGAAATTTTCAGGCTCATCAATAATCGCCTTTTCTAGCTGTTTTGAGGCATCGTATAATGCCAAAGCGCTTAAATTTCCTGACACACCTTTTAAGCTGTGGATTAAACGCTGAGCTTCATCTTGATTGTCCATAATAAAAGCATCTTCAATTCGATCCGTCATCGTTCTAAAATCTTTTGCAAAACTAAACAGTAATTTTTTCAACAGTACCGTTTTACCACTGATGCGCTCTAAGACTAAATCAACATCAATGCCTGATAAACACGCAAAAGGTTGCATGGCTTTAATTCGGATAAACTCTGCATTCTCAATCACCTCCTTGGAACTTTCTTGACGTTGAGACGAAATAATTCGTTCCAATATTCTTAATAACCTATTGATTCTAAATGGTTTACTAACATAGTCATTCATTCCCACCTGTAAACATTTATCGCGTATTTCAGACATTGCATGCCCACTTAAGGCAATAATAGGCAGGTTTTTATGACGAGGATTACGCCGAATTCTAAGACAGGTTTCATAGCCATCCATCCCAGGCATTTGTAGATCCATTAATACGGCATCAAACTTTTGTGCATCAATCTTTTCAATGGCCTGCTGACCACCATTTGCCACCACCACTTGTAAACTCTCATCCTCTAACATTTCTTTTGCAATTAAACGGTTAATATCATCATCGTCAACAATTAATATCATTGCCCCTGTTAATTTATTGTTATTAACGTCAATTTCAGGCGCTGAATGTGAAGGCTCGGTTAATTCAAACCCTAAAACTTTCCTAATATTTTCCAGTAAATCCAACGGCTCAACAGGTTTGGTTAACACCGCTTGGATTTCATTATCCGCTTTAGCCAAAACGTCTTGTTGTGTTCGGGAGGTCACCATAATAATTGGAGGGGTGGTGTGTATTTTTTGGCTTGCTCTGATGTGTTTTGAAGTTTGAATACCATCAAATTTTGGCATTTCCCAATCCATTAAGATTAAGCTATACGGTGATTGATTAGGGCTTTCAAGCAGTTTTATTGCCCGTATACCTGATTCAGCATCATCGACTATAAAGCCAAACGATTCTAGATAGGTCTGTAAAACGGTACGAGAAATAATGTCATCATCAACCACCAGCACCCGAGTATTTTTAAATTTTTCAGGTAAGGTTTGTTTGTTTAAATACGCCTGAGGTTCTAATTTAACTTCTAAGGTAAAGTAAAACTGACTGCCTTTTTCTTGCTCACTTTTAACATTTATTTTTCCGCCCATTAACTCCACTAATTGCTTACAAATAACCAGCCCCAAACCTGTTCCACCATGTTTACGAGCAATGGTTTTATCAACTTGAGTAAATGATTGAAATAATATGGCTATCTGCTCTGGAATTAATCCCACGCCCGTATCAGAAACGCTAAACTTAAGTAACACTTTTTTAGGCTGAATACGAAGCAATTGAATATTAACTAAAATATGTCCTTGATTGGTAAACTTAATCGCATTGGTGACCAAATTAAGTAGAATTTGTTTGAGTCGTAATGAGTCCCCCATTAGAGTCAGGGGAATATTTTTATCCAGTGAAAATTTTAATTTTAAGTCTTTTTTTCGCGCCCTTAATTGCGTTAAATTTTCAATATCGGTTAAAACCTCTTTCAAGCTTAAGGCAATTTCTTCAACTTCAAGTTTGCCCGCTTCAATTTTGGCAATATCTAATAAATCATTCATTAAAAAAACTAAGGTATTAGAAACATTCATCACATTGTTTAAATGATTACGCTGTTTATCATCAATTTTTGTTTTTAATAACAATAAGGTGGTATTGATGATGGCGTGCATAGGATTACGAATTTCATGGCTCACCATAGCTAAAAATTTACTTTTTGCCTTATTTGCCGCCAAGGCTTGATCGCGGGCTTCAGCAAGTTCGGTGGTTCGTTTTGCCACTTGAGCTTCTAAATCATAACTGTAATTTTCAAGTTTTTCATAAGAAACTTTTAAGTTTTCAGACATCTCGACAAACGTATTGGCAAGCATTTCAATTTCATCACCTGTTTTAATACTCAAACTTTTCGCGAGTGTAAAATCACCCAAAGCCAACTGATGTGCAACTTTGGTAAGATCGGTAATTGGTTTCGATAACCGCCCTGAAAACATCCCTAATACAAAAAATGAAAGAATTAAAAAAGCACCTGAAAGTAATGTGGAATCCAATACCATTTTTTGAATTCGCTCAGCGTTTTTCTGCTCAAAGCTTGTAATTTTTTGTTGTAAATAATTTAATGAAAATCCTAACCGTAACACCCCCCATTGAGAAACACTAATATTAATAGGTAAAATAATTTCAAGAATATCTTCATTATCTCGACGATACTCATGATGTTTTACCGTTTTTTGTTTTGCGGCAAAAATAGCCGCGCTTGTTTGTAAAATTTCTTGTTCTAATGCAGGATTAAGTGTGTGAATTGAGACTTCTTGTGAAACTGACATTAAAATACCATA